>JAHDBS010000207.1 GCA_020630225.1 Anaerolineales bacterium
TCACCATCAATCTGCTTATTCCAGAGGCATGGGATGCTACGCCTTACATGCGGTCAGCGCGGCTTGCCATCCCCGTCTATTTGCTTATTTTCTATGCTTTGCGTCTGTATGATCTGGATACGGTTCTAGAAGATTCGCGTGAGTATTCAACCCTCGCAAATGGGTGTACATACGGTATTTTGGGACTTATCCTAATCAACCTGATCTTTGAAAATCAAGATTTGTGGCTTGTTTGGCTACTCGTCACTTGGATTGCAACGATTGGCCTTGTGTGGCTAAGCCGCTTAGCAATGCGCTGGTTAGTCCGCACGCAGCGACGTAACGGCCACCTGATTAGTAATGCCATCATCATTGGTGCAGATGAGCAAGGGCGTACAATTGCAAATCAGCTGAAATCTACCAAGTATTCTGGCCTGAAAATTGTTGGATTTGTGGATGATTTCCTGCCAGTGGGGACGCCTGTTTTGGATGATCTAAAGGTTATTGGACATCCAACAGCATTGAAGACATTGACTGACCAACATGTTGTCAAAGAAATTGTGTTGGTGCCTGGCGCTGTTGCCTGGGAAACCTTCAAAGAACTTGTTGAAAAAGTTTCTTTGGATGAGGACTTGAAACTTCGCCTCTCACCGGGCTATTACGATTTGCTAGCCAACACACCACGTGTTGCACATCGGAACTTTGTGCCGTTGATTTCACTGGGTGGCATTCGATTTGGCAGCTTTGACCGAGTGCTTAAGTCGATTATCGACTTTGGACTGGGGGCAGTTTTGTTTGTATTGGCGCTCCCCCTAATGCTCATTACAGCCATCCTAATGAAAGTTTTGGGACACGGTAAACTGTGGACGAATTGGAATGTGACGGGTATTCAAGGCAGCAATTTCAAGACATATGTCTTCAATGTGAACGCAAAAAAACCATTGGGACGTCTATTGCGCAGCACAGGGCTCCATGTATTGCCACTGTTGGCCTATGTACTAATGGGGCGTATGAGCTTGGTAGGCCCTCGTCCAATTCGTAATCGCATGTTGCAAGAACGCCAACGCTGGTTGCCGGCACTGGCATCTGTAAAACCGGGCGTGACGGGGCCATGGGCAATTGTGCCTGAGTCGACCGTAGAAGAAGAAATGCGCTCTACGCTGTATTACATCCGGAACTGGACTCCGGCATTAGACTTGCAAATCCTTGTACAGACCATTGTGACGGGGATCCGTCGGCGCTGGCAAAATTTATACAGCTAGTTACTTTTGCGTTGTGCGCGCTTCTAAATTAGAAAGCATTATTCCGCTTTGAATTTGATATGAGTTTTATTGACGACTATTTACATAAATTATCAACAGCAATCAACAATCTTTCCCGTGAAGATCTCAATGCGAGTATGGATTTGATTGTTCAAGCCGGTTACGATGATCGGCAAATCTTTGTGATTGGCGATGGTGGGAGTGCAGCAACTGCATCGCACATCATGTGTGATCTCAACAAATTGACCATTACCCCAGGAAAGCCACGTTTTCGCGTTTTGGCGCTAACTGACAACATGCCATTGATTACAGCTTGGGGGAATGATGATTCATTTGAGGTTACCTTTGCTGAACCACTACGCAATTTCATGCGCGAAGGTGACTTGGTTATAGCGATCTCAACGAGTGGGAATTCACCAAACATCATCGAAGCTTGTCGGGTTGCTAAAGAAGAAATTGGCGGAACAGTCATTGGTTGGACCGGAGACAAAGGCGGGAAGCTGGCTGAAGTCGCTGACCAGGTAGTGAAGTTCCCTGATCCAGATATTGGGCGTCAAGAGGATGGGCATTTGATTTTCAATCATGCGATTGCAAACGCCATTCGTGACAAATTTCAAAACGAAGCTGCATAAACAAAAACGGGCCAATCGGCCCGTTTTTTTATTTCAACTCAATTTTTTCACTAACTACCTTAGTAAGCAGTGCTATCCCGTTCTGCACATCCCTTAGATCAATCATTTCCGAAGGGGTATGAATGTAACGGCAAGGAATGGATAGACAGCCGGAGGGGATGCCACCGCGCGTGACTTGCGTAGCGCGTGCATCCGTCGTACCGAATGGCAAGATTTCCATCTGATACGGTAGCTCGGCGGCGAGTGCTTGGTCGCGCATTAGGCGTACTAAGCGCGGGTCAGCTAGCATGCCACCATCGCGAACTTTGATAGCCGGACCTTTGCCTAGATCCATATCCATTGGAAAGCCTTTGGGTGTGTCTCCAGTTGCTGTAACATCAACAGCTATTACTACGTCAGGTTTGGTGTGAAAGGCTGCAGGGCCTGCACCACGTGTCCCGACTTCTTCTTGCACACTGAATACGAAGATTACATCGTTTTGGGGCTTTTTGAGCGCTTTCAACGTCTCCAGCAACACAACACACCCAATACGGTCATCCATGCTTTTGGCGATGATGCGATGCTCGTTAAGCTGTGCCATTGGGCGGACGAAGCCGGCAGTGTCACCAATGCTGACAGGACAGTCTTCTGGGCTATTTGCGCCAACATCAATGAATAAGTCATCGTACTTTGGCAGTCGCTGTGAGCGTGGATCATCAACCCCAATCACACCCATAACGCCATTGGTAAACCGTACCCGATGCCCAATAAGTGTTTGCGGGTTGACCCCACCAATGCGCATAAAACGGCAAAATCCGTTTTTATCGATGTGCGAAATCATGACCCCAATTTCATCCATATGAGCGATGAGCATGACACGTTGGCCGTTTTTCTTGCCTTTGACTTTGGCAATGACATTGCCAAGTGCATCCACTGAAACATCATCTGCAAGTGGCGTTACATCAGCAATAATCATTTCGCGGATGGCGTCTTCATAGGCAGAAGGGCCATATGCTTCTACGTATTTTTGAATCAAATCGATCATAAGGTGTAGCTGTCTGGAGTAAGCGTCATCAATCCGGCGCGGGCCAAATTGATAGTGTGTTCAACATCGGATTTGCGAATAATCGCAGCAGGCGAGTGGATGTAGCGTGCGGGGACGGAAATTGTCAGCACGGGGACACCACCACGGGCTTTGTGAATAATCCCGGCGTCATTACCACCGCCGCCTGGTTGACGGAATTGATAGGCAATGTTTTCTGTGTCAGCAGTGCTGGCAAAGTGATTAGCAATTTTGTGGTTGAAAAGCGTTGTCGCATCCGCTAATGAAAGCGCCGGGCCTTCACCAAGTTTGGTGTTGTAGTGCATGTTTTCATCGTCAGGATCAGCAGTAGGCAAGTCATTGGCAGGTGTAGCTTCCAAAACTAGGGCGACATCTGGGGCAAGTCTATGTGCTGCAATGCGCGCGCCGCGCAGTCCAACTTCTTCCTGCACTGTAAACACGGCTTGGAGGTCAAATGGGAATGGTTCACCGAGTAATAATTGGATGAGATTGAAACACCCAATTCGATTGTCTAACGCTTTGCCACGTAAACTGCTTCCTAGATCGGCAAACTCCATTGCAAAAGTGCCATAGTCACCGGGTTTGACTTTGCTTTTTGCGGCATCTTTGCTGCCAGCACCAATGTCAATTCTTAGACTATCCATGCCAATAGTGGCGTTGCGATTGCTGCCTTGTAAGTGGACAGGGACTGCATTGATAACACCGAGTTGGTTCTTGTTGCCGATCACCATTGGTGTCCCAATCATAATGCGTGGATCAAGACCGCCAACGTTAGTAAAGCGTAATGTCCCATTGCCTTCAATAGCGACAATCATCACGCCTACTTCGTCCATGTGCGCAGTCGCCATCACTTTGAGTTGGCTGGCACCAGTGCCTTTCTTGGTTACAAATAAATTGCCCATCGTATCGACATGGACGTCTGTAACATGCTCTTTGATCTGGCTATAAATCAGATCACGGATAGCACTTTCATTACCTGCTACTGAGACTGTGTTTGACAGCTCAGCGAGTAGATCTAGGGCAGTTTGGTCAAAGCTAAACATCAGTAGCCCCTAATTTGAAACTTAATTCATCAAGTGTGTTTGCATCTAAGCCGCTGATCACTTCTGTCATCAGTTTTGCTGCACGTTCGATGTCTTTGAGAACAACGGTTTCAACTGGCGTGTGCATATTCTTGATTGGAATGCTAATTAGTGCGCAAGGAATACCGCTCTGACTGACTTGGATTGCGATGGCATCTGTTCCAGAACTGCGTGGTAGTAAGTCATCGTGGAGGGTCATTTCTAGTTCTGCGGCAACTTTACGAACACGCTTGTAGAACAGTGGATGTAAATTTGCGCCCCAACCAATTGTTGGGCCATTGCCTAACTTGAAAGTTTCCCATTCTTGGGTGCCAGCTTGGCGCCCAAAAGTGACATCAATCACGATTGCTAGATCTGGATTTTGATCAAACCCAGTGCCATAGGCACCGACTAAACCGACTTCTTCTTGGACCGTTGCGGCCGCAATTACATCCCACTGATGCTGACGTGATTGAAGCTGTTCAAGTACAAGCGTTACTGCTGCCACAGAAGCACGATTATCAAGTGATCTGGCGACTAGTGTCGTCTCGTTCAACAGGCTTGGCGCTTGTGCAAAGGAAACTACATCCCCAATGGATACTTTTTCCGCAACCTCAGCTGCGCTAAGACCAACGTCGATATATTGGTCATCTAGCGACAAATATTGTTTGCGTTCGGCGCTTGTTTGTAAGTGAGGCGGCTTGCTCGTTACGACACCAGAAAGGTCACCATCGTTTGCATGAACAGTGACGAGTGAACCTGGCAGGACGCGGTTATCAATACCGCCAATCGGACGAACTTTTAGAAACTCTCCACTAATTTGCGACACCATGAGCCCAATCATGTCCATGTGGGCTGCTAGCAAAATGGTAGGACGCTCGCCTGCGGCTGTTCCTTGCTTTGTGGCAATTAGATTCCCGATGGGAGTGGTTTCAATTGTGTCTGTAAGAGGTTCCCAGATTTCTGCAATCGTGTTGCGGATGGGGCTTTCATAGGCAGACATTCCTGAAGCGCTACATAGCGTTTTCAGTAATTGGAGTAGGTCTGTCATTGGATATGAAGTGGGGTGCAAAACACCTCAGGCATTGGCCTAAGGTGTTGGTGTACTCGTTGGCGTTTCAGTTGCGGTCGCCGTTGGTGTATTTGTTGATGTCGCGGTACTAGTTGCGGTACTCGTCGCAGTTGATGTCCCCGTTGCTGTTGGTGTACTTGTCGGGGTATTTGTACTGGTCGCTGTTGGTGTATCGGTTACCGCAGCGGTTGCTGTTGCATTAGCGTTGGCAGTTGCCGTGGCATTTGCTTCACTCGTCGCGGTTAGATCGGCTTGTGCAGTTGCCGTGGCATCAAATATTGCCGTTGCGGTCGCTATCGCGTTTGCCGTTGCGGTCGCATTTGCATTTGCGGTTGCCGTAGCATTTGCTTCGCTGGTTGCCGTCAAACCCGCTTGTGTTGTGGCAGTTGCGTTGGCGTTGGCTGTAGCAGTTGCGTTGGCGTTTGCAGTGGCTGTCAGCGCTGCATTTGCGGTTGCAATTGCAGCCGCAGTTGCATTTGCTTCGGCTGTTTGTTGCAAAATAGCAGCGGTTGCCGTTGCATTAATCGTCGGCGATGGCGTTGCCGATGGCGTGAATGTTTGAGTTGGCGTCGGCGTATTTGTAGACGTTGGAATAGGCGTTGGTGTTTTTGTGCGCGTCGGAGGTGTGAAGTCCGTTGGCGTTGCTTCTAACGTCTCTGTGGCAGCTGCATCTGTAGCAGCCTTGGTTGATGTTGGGATTAATGTGAATGTTGCTGTTGCTTCTACTGTGGCTGTCATTGTGTTTGTAATGACTGCAGTAGGGTCTGGCGCAGCAGCATTGTTAGGATTACGGGCAAGTAATAAGAACCCAACACAGTAAAAAGGCAGCGTTAATAGAATAATCGCTGTCATGGTGGTGTATTTACGTTGCTGTTGCGTTTCGCTTTGGAACATAAATGGTGTGTTGCAAATGGAAAAGTTGGCTATAGCCCAAATTCAATTCTGCAACCTCTGTGTTGTAAATTGAAGGTGATTTTTGCCCGATTATCGTCATGCGCATAATACCAGTGGCACACCACGCGTGTCAATTTGGTGAACGCTAACGTTTGGATACGATTGATCTCGGTATAATCTGCGCTTGCATGGCGCTTTCAACGTTTGTCTCCACTCTTTATTACATTGTGGCCTTTGGGCTAGCGCTGTATGGTTTTAATGCCCTTATTTTGGGCATTGTTTTCATTTTTGGACGCTTTACTAAGACGTTTGCAACTGATGCTGATACAAAGTCAGATGAGTTTGATGATGAGTGGCCAACTGTCACAGTACAACTTCCGTTATATAACGAAAGATATGTCTGTGAGCGTTTGCTTAGTGCAGCTGCTGCTCTAGATTATCCGCCCCAACAGCTAACAATACAGTTGTTAGACGATTCTTCAGATCAGACAACGCAATTATTGCAGAAAGCAATTCCGGCCTTTCACGAACAGCAGATTAATATTCAGCATGTGAGACGCGAGTCGCGCAAAGGCTATAAAGCTGGAGCGTTGGCATATGGCATGCAGCAGAGCGAGAGTGATTTCTTCGCAATCTTTGATGCTGACTTCATCCCGCAGCCCAATTTCCTGAAACAAATCATTCCTGCTTTTGACTCTCCTCAAGTTGGGATGGTTCAGTCACGCTGGACGCATCTCAACCATGACGTGAATGTGTTGACGCGCGCACAGGCCTTAGCTATTGACGGGCACTTTACTGTTGAGCAAACAATTCGTAGTCGCTGTGATTTGTTTTTCTCATTCAATGGGTCTGGTGGCGTATGGCGGAGACGTTGTATTGAGTCTGCTGGTGGTTGGCAAAGTGACACCCTGGCCGAAGATTTAGACTTGTCCTATCGGGCAATGTTGGCCGGCTGGCAATTCCGATATTGCCCAACAATTGGGGCACCAGCAGAAATTCCAGAGCATCTAATGGCTTTCAAGCGGCAGCAGTTCCGATGGGCGAAAGGGTCTATCCAAACAGCGCGGAAGCTATTGGCACCGCTTGCAAGGAGCGATGCTTCAATCCTGGCAAAGTTACATGGAGTTCTGCATCTGACAGGCTATATTGTGCATCCCATGATGATTGTCTGGATTTTGCTGAGTTTGCCACTTAGTTTGACAGGTGTTCCAACAGCGTTGCCGCTCAATCTTGTTGGGCTAGCAGGGGTAGGCCCGCCATTGGTCTATCTGATTGGGCAATCTGTTTTATATAAGCAAGGCTGGCTGCGGTTCGCTTATTTTCCGTTCTTACTGCTGTTAGGAACAGGGATTGCTGTGAACAATACGCACGCAATTATTGAGGCGTTGCTGAATCGAAAGCCAAATGAATTTTTGCGGACGCCAAAATTTAGCGAAACCAGTGTCGTTGGTGACTCCTATCAACTGCGCGTAGACGGATCCACATTGATTGAGCTTAGCATTGCGCTTTATGCTCTCGTTGCGATTAGCATTGCTGCTTATAACGCGCCCCAATTGATCCCTGTGCAGGTTCTGTTTGGCAGTGGCTTTCTATTTGTTGGTGGTTTAGGCTTGTTGGATGCGCTGAAGCAGTGGTGGTGGCAGCGTAAACAACGGCAGCTTTCTCTCCGTAAGCCATCTGCTACGCGAACGAAGTAACCTTAATTCAGGGCTGCATTGACCTCGTCTAGCGATGACATCCAGCTAATTGTGCTTACAAACGCATAGAGCGATTCTGACTGTTCACGCAACGCTGTCACCGCTGGCCCGATTGGATCTTCCCCACGGGCTCCAGCTTGATCTGCATAAGACCCGTAGAATGCAAAATACGCTTGATTGATCTTGCGTACTAAGTAACCTTGCTCAAAAAATACACCTTGACGCGCATCCATGTAAGCTTCGGCTTCTTCAATTTTTCCAGCTGTTAGTAATTCATCAAC
>JAHDBS010000208.1 GCA_020630225.1 Anaerolineales bacterium
CGGTGTGCAGTTGGTCAAAGTGAGCCTGAATGGACTGCCAAGCAGTTTGCGTGGCGGCGACATTGGGCGCACTTTGCAATTGGGTGAGCATGGCGCCTTGCCATTGCGTGCGCGTTGCAGCCATGCGTTCCAACCGTGCGGAAAGCGCCCGCGTATGCGTGAACAATTCATCGACCTTGGCGACAATGCGCTTTTGCTCGGCGAGCGGTGGGAGAGGGATATAAATTCGTGAGAGATGAGTCGATCCAAAATTTGGTTGCATTCCCACAAGTTGCTTTGTCATCTGTGCTACGAAGAAATCTGTACTAACAAATTTACTAAGAAAAGTACTTGAAAATTCGCTAGAAAAAAATCTCATACGAATAATGCTAGTATTTAACATCACTGGGTAGCCGGGATTTTCAAACCAAGCTGTTTTCCCCCAACTGCCGCCTGATGCAGCAAATAGTAAATCGCCTTCTTTTACTTGGAAGTGAGAATACTTTTGCTCAAATTCATCTTTTGATACGAATTTGTTTGTATTTGAGATTTGTAATGAACCATTGCTCAAAATGTTTTGAACATTTAGCAGTTTGATGCCTTCATTTCTAAATTGCCAATTCCGTATCCCTGGTCCTTCTTGAAAAAAAACCACATCAGAGAAACGAGTCCAAATCCAATTTTCTGGAATATTGAACTGAAGTTCTTGGATATCATCGCGTTCAGCAATATTTCTGGGTCTGAGTTTGCGCTGTTGTATTAAGCGATCTTTTTGTTGAATGAAATTGGACGAACTTAAGTCAACCACCTGATCATTCTCATCTTGTTCAACCAACTTCCCCATCACCGCCCATTGCAGAATAGTTTGCTCTAGTTTTTTGACATCGGCTGGGGTTTGCAGCAGCGCGTCGGCTTGGTCTAGCAGGTGGGCAATGGGGTTGGGCATAGTAAGCGTATTTAGGGCTGGTTGGTAAGCGTGGGTGGTGTTGCAGTGTTAAGCAGCAAGACTGTTTTGGCGGCTAACTAGTCGGCTTGGTCTAGCAGCGCGGCAGTTAGCACGTTGCACAGGTCTTGCTTAAGCGTACTAACTGCGGCCAATTCGGCGGCATAGGTGGCCTGTAGTTCAGCAGGGTCTATGTACAGTTGGGCTGCTTCGTACGGGTTTTTGATGTCTAAGTTGTAGCCGCGCTTTTTAATATCTGCCAGCGGGACGCGCCACGCAAATTCGTTTTCGACACGGTTGTTCCACCACGCTTTTTCCGCATCAAACTCTGCAACCGTCATTGGGCGCGTCATTGAATAGGCTTTACGGTCATTGGGCAGCGGGTGTTCGTAATACCAAACCTCTGTGGTTGGGGTGCCCTTGGTAAAAAACAGCACATTGGTCTTGATGCTGGTGTACGGCGCAAACACGCCGTTGGGCAGGCGCACAATGGTGTGCAAATTACAGTCTTCCAGCAGCTTTTCTTTGACGCGCGTCTTCACGCCTTCACCAAACAGCGAGCCGTCTGGCAATACCACCGCCGCTTGGCCGCCTTGCTTTAGCAGGTGCACAATCATCACCAAGAACAGGTCGGCAGTTTCTTTGGTTTGGTAGGCCTTTGGGAAGCCAGACTCCACGCCCGGCTCTTCTTTGCCGCCAAACGGCGGGTTGGTCAGCACCACATCCACGCGGTCTTTTTCTTCATAGCTTTTGTACGGGCGGCGCGTGAGGGCGTTATCCCGCGCGACATCTGGCGTGCCTACACCGCGCAAAAACAGGTTGGTTAGGCACAAAACGTGCGGCAATGGCTTCTTTTCTACGCCGCGTAAGCCGGTTTCGATGGCGGCTAAATCATCTGCAGTTTTGGCCTGCGCCTTCAAATGCTCTAGCGCACAGGCTAAAAAACCACCCGTGCCACATGCGGGGTCAAACACAATTTGGCCCAACTGCGGGTTGACCATATCCACCATGAATTGGGTCACCGCTCGTGGCGTGTAATACTCGCCTGCGTTGCCCGCGCTTTGCAGGTCACGCAGAATTTTTTCGTAAATATCGTTGAACAGGTGGCGTTCTTGCTGGTTGTGAAAGTTGATCTCATCCAGCTTATTGATCACTTGGCGCAGCAGCGTGCCAGACTTCATATAGTTGAAGCTATCGGCAAAAATTTCGCCCACAATCTGCCCGCGCCGCCCGGCTTTTACATCGGTTGACAGCGCCTTCAGGCCTGGAAACAGTGAGTTATTAACAAAGGCTAGTAATTCCTCGCCGGTAATGCCTTCATCATCCTTGGCCCAATTGCGCCAGCGCAAGTCATTTGGAATGGGCGACGTATAGTCTGGGTCCCAGGCATAATCGTCTTCAGCAGCATCGAACAATTTGAGAAACATCAGCCACACCATCTGCGAAATGCGTTGGGCATCGCCATCCACGCCCGCATCCTGCCGCATAATGTCCTGAATAGATTTGATGGTAGTAGAAATTGTCATTGAAAAGAATTATAGATTGAAATGGGGTCGTTGAAATTCAAAACCACCCGCCGTAGAGGCGTCCACGCTGTGGCGTCTCAGCGACCCAGAACACCGCCACGGTCATGCAGACCAACGGTGTTAAGATAATGCGAACGAACAATTACGCGGAATAGAAATGAACCGCCGCACATGGATCCCAGCATGCGCGAGGATGACAGGGATTCATTCGTGGTAGACCCAAGACAACATAGCCCAATGGCCAAACTCACACCGCATAAATTGCGTCTTTCATCGCTTTGATAGCGGCGAAATATTCAGCGCGTCCCCCAAACGCCCCGGCAATTTGTTGCGCGGTGCCAAAGTCTGGGAAGGGCGGCAGTTGTAAGGTTTGCTGCGCTTGTTGGCCGTCTGTCGCATCGTCCAAAATGCCAATGCCTTGGTCGGCATATTTGTCTAGCAGCGCATCCAACACTTGGCGGGCGGTGGCGCTATGGCGCATATAGATATCATTCTGACGCACCTTCTTCGCGCGTTCTGTGCGGGTCAGCGGTGGGCGGTCATACGCAATATGGCAGATCAGATCAAACGGATCATAGTCTGCGCCGACTTCAAGTTCTAGCGCGTCAAACAACACACCTTTTTTATGTAGCTCAGCGATGATATTACGTTTGCGGTCTTCCGCATTCCACGTTGCCAAAAAGCCATCTAACGACCGATAGCTATCTAACACCTGCTCACGGCTGAAGTCCACAAACGACTGCGTACGCACATCGCCATTGGGGTCATAGACCACCACGCGTTCCGCCAGAATATGCACTTCTACATCATCAATGTAGAACTTTTGCTTTGGCTTCGGATCATCAGTGTCGGTGTCAGTGTCAGTGTCGGTGTCGGTGTCAGGATCTGGCTTCGGTGTAATCGGTTGGTTGCCATCAAACTCTTCATCTTGTTCCGGGTCGCCATCAAACTCAGGGTCGGCAAACAAGCGCGTAGCGTTGCGGAAGTCCAAAATGGTGAAGTGCGTTTTGCCCGCCTCAAAATTGAGGCGCGTGCCGCGCCCAATAATCTGCTTGAACTCCGTCATGGAATTGATGACCGTGTCCAACACAATGACCTTGCACATTTTGGCATCCACGCCAGTGGTCATCAGCTTAGAGGTTGTGGCAATGACCGGATACGTCGATTCGGTCATGATGAAGTTGTCTAACTCTTCTTTGCCTTCTTTGTTGTCCCCCGTAATGCGCATGACATATTTACGATTGGTTGCCGCTTCCCCGCCAATGGCATTGACCAGAAACTGCCGCATGCGTTCAGCGTGGGCAATATCTACACAGAAGACAATGGTCTTGGCATACGGGGGTAACTTCGCAAGGTACTCTGCCGTGCGTTGGGCGACCAGCTCGTTGCGCTGTTCCAGAACCACGGTTTTGTCCCAGTCTTTGATGCTATAGTCACGCGCCTCAATTTCATTGCCGTGCTTATCTTTTTGACCGGGTTTAGGCATCCAGCCGTCTACGTCTACATCGATATTGATGCGCACCACTTTGTATGGCGCGAGGAAACCATCATCAATGCCTTGGCGTAGCGAGTAGGTATACAGCGGCTCGCCAAAATAATCGATGTTGGAAACGGTCTCGGTTTCTTTCGGCGTGGCAGTTAGGCCAAGGTGAATAGCGCTATCAAAGTAGTCAAGAATTTTACGCCAATTGGAATCCGCTGCCGCGCTACCCCTGTGACACTCATCAATCACGATAAGGTCAAAAAAGTCCGGTGAAAACTGTTTATAAATGTTTTGCGCGTCTTCGGTGCCGCTCACGGCTTGGTACAACGCAAGGTAAATTTCGTAGGATTTTTCTGCCTTGCGGTTGACTACCTTGTGCATCACATCGCCAAAGTGTTTGAAGTCGCCGGTGATGGTTTGGTCAACTAGGGCGTTGCGGTCCGCTAGAAACAGCACACGTTTCACACGCCGCGCCTTCCACAGGCGCCAAATAATTTGGAACGCGGTAAAGGTCTTGCCTGCGCCTGTTGCCATGACCAGCAGCATGCGTTGCTGACCTTGCGCAACGGCCGTAATCACACGTTGAATGGCAATGCGTTGGTAGTAACGTGGGTCGTAAACGTCTTTGCCTGAATTGAACGGATAGCTAACGATGTGTTCTTGGTCGGCATCGAGTTCATTGCCGCGCAAGTAGCGCTGCCAGAGGTCTTCCGGTGACGGGAATTGGTCTAGCATCAGTTCACGCTCAATTTGGCCGTACGTGTTGAGGGTGTCGTGTTCTAAGAAACCATCGCCATTGGAACTGTAAATAAAGGGAACGTCTAGATGTTGGGCGTAGCGCAGCCCCTGCTGCATACCAGCGCCGAGGGCATGGTTATTGTCTTTGGCTTCAACAATGGCCAAGGGGATTTCGTTGTGAATGAGCAAATAATCGACGAAGTTGCGGGTACCACGCTTAGCAGGTTGGTTTGGGTGTAATTCGACTCGCCCAGCCGTAAAGAAATACTCTTCACGAATCTGATCCTTTGGCCAGCCAGCCCGAACTAGCGCATCAGTAATATATTGCGTCCGAATTTCTTGTTCTGTGAGGTCTTTTTTGTCGATAGCCAAGCAAAATTCCCGTACTGTAGGTGCTGTTTTACAGAACAGCTTTACCTTGAAAGTGTATTGTACAGGATAGACGCCCCTTTAGCGCCCCAAAGCCTAATTAGATACAAAACTCTGCACCTCAAGCCAATAGTAAATGGCATAACCATGTTTGGGGGCTTCAAGTCTAGCTTAGATTGTTTAAATCTTAAAATATTTGGAAATCAGCAATAAATAGTGTGGCTTGGCTATATAGATATACGGCAATTTTATTCAATCTATACGGGTTATCAATGACCATATTCCTTTTATGCATTCTTGTCAGCATTTTGATTGGCGCATTTCTTTTGTTTGATGGCGTCTTGCTACTTTCAAAATTGAAAAGTGATCAGGCAGAGGCTGATTACACACGTCTGTACAAAGCATATGAAAAGATTTGCAAGCGGGTTGCAGTGTATGAACAGTACCAATTGCCGTCTGAATTTATTGCAGAATTAGCGCAAATAAAAACATATATCAGCGCCGCAAAGCTACAGCTAAAGCATTATCACTATAACCTTCCTGCGGGAGAATTTGAACAGACCCTAGCAAAGGGAAAATCTAATAAACCTAACAGTTTCTTTGCGCAACGCGATTTATATCTACTTGCGCAACGGTTTGCAGGCATCGATATAAATCTAGCTGAAACACAGCACAATTTTTCTGCAATTGAAGCACATAAAAACGCCATCCGCAGCGATGCCTTTGCATATGCACAAGCAATTTTAGAATCTCAGCGCAACATTCACTATATAGAACAGGATACAGACCTAAGGGGTGGCCTTTTACCAAACATAAAGTCTCTACAGCAAGCGCTATATACAGCTTATGCTGCATTACCAGGGGTGCTCTTGAGCCATCATAAAAGCGCTGCAACAATTGAACTTAACATAGAAGATTATTTACCAGTTCAAAAAGCAAACCAACAATACAAATCCTCTATAGAAAAGTTATTCGTTGGCGCAGACACCTTAAAGCAACAAATCAAAGCGCTAGCCGATTGCCGTGCCGATTATCATGCCATTAGTAAAGAAGTTGCAGATCGTATGACAGCTCTTTCCAGTCGGCGGCACGCTTTCCCTGTGGAATGGGGCGACCTACAAACCGTATTTGTTGAAACCGCTGCACGCTTGCCAACAGTATCAGAGCAAAATGATATAGCTAAGCTGAAGCAGAATATTGCAGCTTTTGACGGAGCAATCAATGCGCTAGACAGTATAAAAGAACGCATTGACCGCGCTGGCAGAACACATCAAGCATTGTTAAACAGCATCAATAACGCCCCAATAGACACTGTAGATACAGCAATTGCTGCGGCTCAAGACGCTCAGCGTGCCGCACAAAAATTCCACGCAGACAACTGGAACAAGAGTTCAGTGACACCAGTTGACCATGCCAAACAATTTAGAGCACTAAAATCAAAGTGGGTAGAGCAAGAGTTGCTCCCAGCCCAAAGCCGTAACAAACCAGTGCATTTTGAAGCATTAGACGCAAAATTAGCGGAAGTTCGGAAAGCAAAAATTGCGTTTGAAGCAAGACAAACTGTTACAAGAAAACTACTTTCGCATACCGCTCAACTGGCAGCCAGTTTTGAGCGCTTTATCGAAGACCGCAAGAAAATGCAAAATGTTCTGCCCACCATTCGTGCAGACCAACAAGTGTATGCGCAATTTGCAGAGCTTGAGCAAATAAACTTAGATAGTGACGCGATAAAAACTATAAAAAAAGAAACGTTTATCGCCCATATTCATGGAAGTATGCTTGAACGGATTCAGCATGAATCTTCAACTGCTGTAAGGCAAATAGAAAAGAAACTTTCACGTCAAATTGGCAGGGTAATTGCGAATACTAGGCCCAACTATGAACAATTAAATCGGCTAAAAGGGGCAAACAACTTAGAGGCGTTAACCGACTGGTATAACCAAACTCTTGTCATTCCTAAACCACGCCCAGAGGCATCTGTTCAGCGGCGGCACCAAAATGTAGCAAAAATGCGTATCAAATTAATAGATGTACAAAGGCTAGCCGCTAAAATTGAAGCTTTGCACCAAAGCTTAGGTCAGGCATATGCACAACATCAGCGCTCTCAAAATGAGCATAAGATTGCCACAAAGATGTTGAAACAGTTATTAAAAGAGCAGCCTGATTATGATCTGTTCACGCCAGAGGCTATTAACTATAAGTCGTCGGCAAAAGTTGCTAATTTGGAATCTGTGTTACGTGATTATGCACACACCCCAAATGCCCACTTAAAAACTGAAGCAGAAATTTTAGTGTTTTATACACGCTGGAGTGAATGCCTTCGTGAGCAAACCAAACACATAAAAAGAGTAAACGCCAGTATGGTTGCTGCACGCCAAAAATTCACACACCAACTTCAACAAATCAGGCAAATCCAAAAAGACCCATCAATATACGAGCTGCAACAAATCTTGGCGTTATACAATGGAACACTTAGCATGCTAACCCCTGAAAAAGGCGCTCAGTTGCGCACATTAAAAACAGGCGTGACAGATCTGCAAACTTTCCTGCATGATGCTCAAAGACTAGGTCGGCAGCAGCTGCCTAATCAAGCACGTTACACATTAGAACAAGTTCGACGCAGCGCAAACGCCATCACCAATATAGATCAACGCTCTGAAATGCTACGCAACTTATCTAGCACAGCCAAACCAATCTGGCTCTGGTTGGGTAACCTATTACCCAAGGAAGCCGCTCCGCCTGCGTAACGCTGCTTCTCCTCCATCGCCAACTTTTTCGTATTCTTCCCATTAGGCGTTAAACTTAGTAACTCGAGTTACGCATGACTATGCTAAAAACAGTGACTGTAGAAACCAA
>JAHDBS010000002.1:0-35040 GCA_020630225.1 Anaerolineales bacterium
TGTCTTCAAACGGCGCTTAGTTAGCTACTGGAATATTCTGACAGCGTGGGGCTAAGCCATATATTGAGAATAAAGCTTTGTCATTGCCTTTAGTAACCCAAGTGTCATTCCCGCGAAGGCGGGAATCCATGAGCCACCTATGCAAATGGGTCCCCGCCTTCGCGAGGACGACACTGTAGTTACCCAAGGTGCTTTTAAGAAGCGCCGTTTACAAAGCACTAACTATGAAAGATCTTGTTATTGTCATTGTTGGCCACAATTCAAAAGAATTCCTGAAGCCTTGTCTCGACACCACCAAAGTCGCGATTGAAGACTTAGACGCCCATGTGATCGTTGTCGACAACGGCGGTTCAGATGGCACTGTGGACTATGTCAAAGCCGAATATCCTTGGGCAGAGTCAATTTATAGCGCCGCGAACGCAGGCTATTCTTACGGCAACAATCTGGGGTTTAAAGCGGCTGGCTTTCCAGACGCACCAGAATATCGCTATGCGATGTTGCTAAACCCAGATACGGAAATCCCGCCTGACAGCTTTGTCGAAATGATCCGCTACATGGATGAAAATCCAGACATTGGCGTGTTGGGGCCTAAGCTCCTGCTTGGGGACGGCACCTTAGACAAAGCCTGTAAGCGTGGCGAACCCACCCCGCTCGCGTCGCTGTATTACTTCTCGGGGCTTGGCAAGCTTTTCCCAAACAGCAAGCGCTTTGGACACTACAGCATGAGCTATGTTGGCATCGATGAAGTTGCCGACATCGACTCCACAGTTGGGGCTTGCTCGCTGATGCGTTCGGAAGCGCTGCAAAAGTCTGGCCTAATGGACGAAACCTTCTTTATGTATGGCGAAGATTTAGATCTGAACTTACGCATCAAGAATGCCGGCTATCGCGTGGTGTATTACCCCAAAGTGATTGTGCATCACCTCAAGGGCACCTCAACACGTAAGCAGCCAGAGAAAATGATCCGTGCGTTTTATGATGCAATGAAGATCTTTCACCGCAAACACTACGATGACAAATATCCGGCACTATTCAATTGGATGGTATACAAGGCTGTGGATTTGTATTGCTGGGTGAAGCTGACGCAAAATCGATTGAAGCCAGCGAATCAGCGGGTTGTGGGGTCAGCGCCGACGAAAAAGTAGCACCACGGCTTGCCGTGGTTAGTTATAGTATTGAGATTGACAGCGTAGCGCTTTTGCAAGCAAAAGCGCTACGCTGTTTTATTTTCTAAACGACGCGAAAGCTCAGTTCTTCGCCGTTCAATACTTTCAAAACTTCCTCGGCAATATCAACCCCAGCTTGGGCTTGGGCTTCTGCGGTTTGCGCACCGATGTGCGGGGTTGCCACAACTTTTTCGTGCTTGACCAAATCCGTTGCGCCAGGAGGTTCGGTTTCGAACACGTCTAGACCAGCACCAGCGACTTTGCCGCTTTCAATGGCTGCGAGCAATGCGGCTTCATCAATGACACCACCACGGGCTGGGCATAAAATGCGCACGCCGTCTTTCATCTTTGCGATTGTGTCGGCATTGATGAAATGCTTGGTGTCTGGCGTCAATGGCATGTGCATTGAGATGTAATCTGACTCTGCCAAGAGCGTGTCAAGATCAACCGCTTTTGCGCCACGGCTTTCAATAGCTTCAGCAGGCATGAATGGATCATAACCAATCACATTTAGGCCAAAGGCAGGACCACGTGACGCAACAGCCGCCCCAATGCGCCCCATTGCAATCACACCTAACGTCTTGCCTTGAATTTGGTTCCCCTTAGATTGCTTCTTAGGCCATTCGCCTTGCTTCATCAAATTATCAGCAAAGGTAATTTTTCGAGCCAAGGCAAACATCAGGCCATAGGTAAGCTCAGCGACTGCGGTTGCAGCAGGCAACGGTGAATTCACAACTGTCACGCCAACTTCTTTAGCAACGTTCAAATCGATGTTGTCGACGCCAACACCAGCACGCCCAACAACTTTCAAGTTACCAGCTGCGCCAGCGCGCAAAACAGCTTCGCGCACTTTTGTGCGGCTGCGCACGACTAGACCATCATAATTACCAATTTCTTCCAGAACTTGCTCTGGGGTTATGTCAGGACGAAAATCCACATTGACAGACTGTTGCAACAAATCCACGCCACCGGGATCAATTGCATCTGCAACTAAGACTTTGAAATCACTCATGTTTGCTCCAAAATTTGAATGAACACATGTCTTGAACAGTTTCAAGACTACTGAATTATAGAGAGTCGAAGCTTGTGAACTTCGTCACAATCCTACAGAAAAACAGCAACATTTGCTTGGAAATTTGCTAAATCGTTGTGAAAACAATTTAGCGGACGTTTTTTGGAACAACGCGAGCAGGCGTACAGGGGATGGAAAGCGTGTCGTGCTGGTATTGAAGCAGAGTCTGATTCGAGCTGCGTAAATAAGTTGCTAGCTCAACCCCAACAAAACGATAATGCCAAGGTTCATATTCATATTGAATAAGTGGCGACTCTTCGTCTGGGTAACTTAGAACAAATCCATAGTCGTGCGCATTTTCAATCAGCCACGACCCTTCACGCGTCAAATAAAACGTTGTGAAGAATTTATGGCTATGCTCTGGAGAGCCGAAATCCACCGTAGTGCCAAGCTGGTGCTCACTAGTGCCAGGAATGGCGCTAATTTCTCGAGCACGTTCGCCATACTCCCGATACCAATGCTGCCAGACAAAATTCTGATGATCAAAACTCCGATAAGCGGAAACTACCGAAGGCCGCATGCCTAACGACTGCATTTCTGCAATCATTGTTTGTAATGGCACGGCTAATGCTTCCCGGACATAAATATCGTTACTTAGGGTTACAGCATAGCCAACATACTCTGGCAGTAACACTAAATCAGACGGTTCATAGTCAGCACTAATTGCGTAGGTCGGTGTGATGATGGTGAGCAAATCTGAATCATCTGGCATCCGGTCATAGCATGACACTGGAATAATGTCATAGCCTACGGGCGCCGGTGAAGCAGATACTGGGAAATTCAAAAGCAGCATTGTTGCCAGAACGCACAGTATTGCAAAGTAGTTTCCAAACTTTTGCATTCTAAAAGTTTATCTGAAATCTGAAAGTTTGTTTGACGCTCCTGCCCTGCTGCTCTAAAATTTAGGAAAACGGAGAATTTGAAATGACCGATCGAGCAAAAGAAATGGCCGCTTCATTAGAGCGGATGAGAAATAATCCACGAGTTGAAAGCATTGTCTTAATCGTAGACGACCATGCTTGCCCAGCTTGCCAAGAAGTACAAGGTGCTTACGCAAAAGATGGCGACGTTCCACAATTACCAGTGGAATGGTGTTCTTGTAAAGATGGCTGCACTGCCCGCTATCAACCATTTTTGAACACGATCTATCCGTAAACACTAACCTTTTTCTGATAGAAAACACGTAATCTAAAACGGACGTTGGGTGTACTTCCACGTCCGTTTTTTATTTGGAATGGCACCCTATCAACCCTAAGACCGCTCTTTAAGATGTCACCACAGTTAGACCTGATACAATCGCTTCGCTATGTTGCCTGACTTTCGTATTCGCCAACGTGATTATCTGCTTGGAATTGCTTCTGCACTCACCCAAGAACTTGATCTTGAAACTGTACTGCGCCGCATTCTCCGCGCCTCTGCAGAGCTATCAGGTGCGCCAGCTGCGCTAATTGCACTGCGCCAGCTCCCTGATCTAAACGGTGAAACGATTGGGCCATTCCGCATTCAAGCGCATTACAATCTCAATCCGACATTTGTAAAGCAATTCAATGGCGTTTTGCTTCAGACCTACGGTCTAACCGAGTCTGACCCATTGCCATTGATTATGCATGAGTTGAAGCTACGGCTCGCCGCTGTTGTCCGCCAAGGACATTACGACATCAAAGGCACCGTGGGGCTGCCGCTGATTTCACGCGGAAATTTTGAAGGACTACTACTCTTATTTGGCGCTTACCGCGCCCCGCTCTCTTACGGCCCTGAAATTGAACGCATGCTGCAAACGTTTGCTAATCAGGCTGCGATTGCGGTAACAAATGCCCGCTTGTATGAGCAAGTCGCCCACGAAAAAATGCGGCTTGACGCAATGTTAGACGGCTCCGCCGACGGCATTATGCTGATGGATGCTGAGCATAAGATCGAGCGTTGGAATCGGGCGTTAGTAAAGCTGACCCAAGTGCATGACCTAGAAGCAATTGGGAAAACCCATGAAGATTTGATCTTTTGGAAAAGCCGTGAACCGGGCCAAGACTTACTAGAGGCAGAAACATCCGGCTGGCCAGCGCAGATGAACACGACATTGTATGTAGAAGGCGATCTACTGCGTCGCGACGGCAGCACGATTGCTGTTGGTGTAACCTATGCACCTATTTTCCGCAATACGCGTTTAGTAAATATCATCGCTAATGTTCGTGACATCACTAAATTCAAAGAGGCTGAGCGGCTCAAGAGCTCATTCATCTCTGGGATTAGTCATGAACTCAAAACTCCTGTAGCGCTTATCAAAGGCTATGCAGGAACTTTACAGCGCGAAGATGCAAACTGGGATCGCGCAACAATTAATGACGGTCTGGCTGTAATTGAAGAAGAAGCTGACCGTTTACACACCTTAGTTGACAATTTGTTAGAAGCATCACGCTTACAAGCCGGCGGCATTGAACTGCGCTATCAAGATATAGATCTTGTCCACTTAGCTGGACGCACTAAACGTCTTTTTGCGCCGCAAACTAACAAGCACGAAATCATTATAGATTTTCCAGAAGATTTCCCACTAGTGCGCGCCGATGAGGATCGGATCGTACAGGTTTATACTAATCTGTTGTCTAATGCCATCAAATATTCACCTGACGGTGGAAAGATTAGAATCTCTGGCAAAGTTGAGGGGAATGAAGCTCTGGTCTCTGTAAGTGATCAAGGCCCTGGGATTGCCCCACATGAACTTGAAAAGATTTTTGATCGGTTCTATCGCGCAAAAAGCGACTTAACTGTCAAAGCGAAAGGCGCCGGATTAGGGCTATACTTGACCCGCGCAATTGTTGAAGCCCATCGGGGCTATATTTGGGCCACATCGCAACTGGATGTCGGCACTACATTTACATTCAAATTACCAATTCAGTAAACACTCGGGCAACTGGTCTTTTTACTGAATAATCCTTGGTTTTGCAAAAGCACTAACAAACTTACCAACTCAATTATGGTCGCACTCAATCAACAGCCGATGGCTGCCTGCCCGAACTGTCGTCAACCAGTTCCATTTCAACCACAACAAGTCTTTGATGTCAGCCTAAACCCTGCAATCAAAGATTATTTCTTAAGTGGTCAAGCCAATGTACTGCAATGCCCAAGCTGCGGGTTTGCTGGAGCAATTGGAACTCCTGTCATTTATCATGACCCTGAAAAAGAATTGTTCTTGACGCATGTGCCGGTTGAGCTCAACTTGCCACGTGAAGAAAAAGAGCGCGTACTTGGTGCATTAACCCAAGCGATTATGCGCAACATCCCACAAGAAGGGATGAAAGCCTATCTATTCCAACCAACGGAAATGCTCACAATGAAGAGCATGATCGAAAAGGTATTAGGGGCAGACGGCATTACGCCTGAAATGATCGCTACCCAACAATCAAAGATGAGTTTGGTGGGCCAGTTGCTTCAAGCCGAAGAAGATACGCTTGATTTATTGATTCAAGACAATCAACGCTTGATTGACGAAGAATTCTTCGCTCTCTTCAGCCAACTCATTCAAAATATTGCAATGAGCGGCGATGAAGAAATTATGACCCGCATTGGGATCTTGAACGATAAGCTCATTAATCAAACGGAAGCTGGGCGCAAAATTGGAGATCAACAAGCAACGTTAGAAAAAGCAGCAGCCGATTTAGAACAATATGGCGAAAAGCTAGACCGCGCCGCTTTTCTTGAATTGCTGGCTAATTCTGAAAGCGAAGACTATGTCACGGCGCTTATTTCTCTAGCCCGACCACTTGCTGATTACGATCTCTTCATGATGCTCACTGACCGCATTCAAGCTGAAACCGGTGAGCAAAAAGAAAAGCTAGAACGCATTCGCGACTTGTTGATGACAATTACACAAGAAATGGATGCTGCAGCCCAAGCGCGTGGTGAAGCCATGGTCAGCTTGCTGCAAATGCTGCTGGAAGCTGAAGACCTAGAAGCTGCCATCACACAAAATTTGCAATACTTCAACGACGACTTCATGGCAGTGTTAGGTCAAAACCTAGCTGCAGCCAATGAACAAGGCAACACCATGCTCGCCGACAAATTAAGAACCGTTGGCGAAACACTAATGCGTATTGTGCAACAAGGCATGCCACCTGAAATCCAGTTTGTAAATGAATTGCTCTCCCAAGAAAGTGATGATGAAGCCCACATGGTCATCCGACGCCGTATTGGAGAATTCCCGCCTGAAATGCCGGACATTATGGAGCAAATCGCAGAAAGCTTAGACGCCCAAGGCCAAAGTGCTCAGGCTGCAAAATTGCGTAGCTATAAAGAAGTCGCTGCCAAAGAAATTATGATGGCAAAGTGGCGCTAAACAAGTCACTGCCTTAAATAAAAAGCGGGCTCCTTGGAGCGACTGAAAAGTCGTTAGGAGCCCGCTTTTTTGATTAAGCTATTTGCGTCTAGCCGCGCATGAGCGGGTTATCCAAGCGGAACCCATGCCCACGGACGGTCACGATATATTGATGATCATCATCATATTCTGACAATCGGTCACGTACACGTCGCACCAATGCATCAATAGATTGTTCTGACACACCAACGCCCATTGCATCTGGCCAAACTGCGTTGACCACTTCTTCACGGGTGCAAACATGCCCACTCTTCTCATGCAACAACGAAACTAGTCGATATTGCGGTAATGAAAGTGGTGGTTCAATTTCAGTATTTCCAATCCAAACTTGGCGTGCCTCAGCATTGATGCGCAATTTGCCATGTGAGGTTGTCATTGAGAGTGGCACTGTGGCATCAGACCCAACAAATACAAGCTTGATGGCTGTTGCAATCGTAATCACGTCGCTGTCTTGCAGCATCGTCACATCCTGAATAAGAATGTCGTTTACGTGGGTGCCGTTCTTTGAAGAGTTTTCTAAGAACCAGTGTTCACCTTCACGAAACAATCGTGCGTGCCGGCGTGAAACCGTTTTGTCACTGACAATAATGTCACATTGTCCATCACGCCCAATTCGTAATTCTGGGCCAAGTAAATTCCAGCGCTGTCCGCGTAATGTACCGCTTTGCGCAATCAAGACTGGGATATCATCTTGAAAAGACATCGTTTTTCTCCTATATCTAGGGTGAGTAGACGTTATTTTCGTCAAACCCTATAACCAACTTGATCTCTTTTTCTTACTAGAAGATAATTGCAGATCATATATTTCATGTTACGATTGTTTTTGCATCCGGAAAAGTTTTCCAATGCGCCAATCATTTTCAAAAATTTACGTTATCGGTAAATGATATTTAAACCCGGCGATGTATTGAACGAACGCTACCTGATCATTAATCCTATTGGTCAGGGTGGTATGGGTTCAATCTATCTCGCTGAAGATCAACGGCTAGAAGGCCGCAAGTGCGCAATCAAGGTCATTAAAGGTGACCCTGATGCAACAGAAGAAAGCATCGAGCAAACGCGTGAGCAGTTTTTTCGGGAAGCTTCTGTTTTGGCACGCCTTGATCACAAGAACCTTCCTAAAGTCTCTGATTACTTCGCAACAGAAGATTCTGACATTCTTGTCATGGACTACGTTCCAGGTGAAGATCTAAAAGGTCTCATTGACATTGCGATAGAAAATGAAGAGCACCTCAAGCAGTCAGACGTTCTTGAATGGGCTGACCAAATTTTGGATGCGCTTAGCTATTTACACAGCCAAGACCCGCCCATTTTGCACCGTGACATCAAGCCTAGCAATCTAAAACTAACGCCAAATGGCATCATCAAGCTGGTGGACTTTGGTCTTGTCAAATTGATGGCACCAGATGAGCGCACTGTTACTGTTGTGCAAGGCAAAGGCTCAGTGTTCTACACACCGCTTGAACAATATGGTGGTGACACTGGCCATACTGATGGTCGTTCTGACCTTTACTCCTTTGGCGCAACGTTATACCACTTACTGACAAACAAACCGCCTCTGGAAGCCAAGCTGCGTTTCATCAATATGGAGCGCCTGCCAAAAGTGCGAGAGATCAATACGAAGGTGTCTGAGCGTATTGAGCGCAGTATTCACTGGCTGCTAAATTTGCATCCAGATGAGCGCCCTGAAGACGTGAATACGATTAGAGACGCCTTATTCAATGGTGTATTCCCTAATCCAGAAGGTAAAGCGATCTTTATTGCGGAAAGCACAGGTGAATGGATATTGCGTGCTTTTTCTGATCCGCTACAGCGAATTCTAATTATTGTAGCCGGGTTGTTAATGTTCATGACCCTGCTAGTGACGTTTCTTCCGTCAGGCGGATAACTTATTCGTCGTTCCGCCAAACAAAGAGCAGCCAACCCAAGCCAAGGCCGATGAGGCCACCACCCCACGCAAATAGCGTTGGCGCAATTCCCGCAATGCTGCTGAGTGCAGCAACCCCAGGTCCTGAGACAGCATAGTAGTTGTAACTCAGGAATACGCCTATGGCGACCATCAACACAAGTTTAACCCCGCCTGAAATCGCTTGTCTTCTACTATTCGACCACCAGTAGCCCACGCCTCCTATAGTAACCAGTGCGAATAACGCAGAGAACAAGTCGGCTAAATCAAGGACCTGAAGCCCTCCAGAGGGATTGACAGAAACATCAGACTGCGGTATTACTGTTGGCTCCGCCACTGTTGTAACAATCAAAGTGGGGGTAACTGTTGGCTCCGGAGTGGAGGTTGGTGTTTGCGTTGGAACAATCGGTGTGACAGTTTGCCCAGTAGGGACTTCAAAAATCCCCGTTCCTTCAGCTGGATTCGGCACACTAAATTGCAGCTGTTGTGAGAACACCGCCCCGCTACGCGCTTGTATTTCAATAACCCCAGCACGATCTACAACTAACGTTGCGCGCGCAACCCCATCTTGGGTTTGATTTGTCGCAAAGATTTCAGTAATTTCTCCATCTGACAAATACGTCACAATGAACTCAACAGGCGTTCCATCTGGGACAACATTGTTGTTGTAATCTAATAGTTCGCTAGTCACCAATTGCAGAATATTACCCGTCTCAATTTCCGGCGCTAGTGCTGTTGCATCTGCAGCCACTGCGTCTGCGTCGACAGTCGGCTCTGGTTCCGGCTCCAAAAGTTCACGTTGGATTGTGAACATCTGCCCCTCTTGGGGTAGTAGACGAGCTTCAAGATCATAAGAAACTGCGGGGATAGAAACTGGTGAAGCCCCGGTTGGAGACAACTCCTGAAACAGTAAACGTGCTGCTACTTCAACAAACGGTGGAATAGTGCTGTACAGCCCATAATAAGCTGTCACCTGTGTGATTTCTGAGGCATCAAACAAATACGGCACATCAAATGCAAATACAACAATCTTCTTGTTGGCGACCAAGTCTGGGCGGGCTGCTAAAAAGTCTTGTAGTACAGTCTTGCCTGTCTCTGCGTCATTGGCACCGCGCAAGCCAACAACTAACCAATCGGCGTTCTCAATAGCATCGCCAATTGGCGGAAGTTCTGGATCACTCTCTGGTGCAAGATTGTCTACAAAATCGCCTAGGTCTTGGAAAGAATAACTCAACAGATTATTACTATTGATTTGTCCCGTCCCATTGATCCCATATAGCCGCAATACAGCTTGTTCTATAGCATTCGCAGAAAGTTCAAATTTAGAGCCACAATCTACACATTGTTGACTCGTCAATGTGTCAGTAAGAAAAACAATTCGTTCGTCAGTGGCTGGAGGCCGTGGCAATCGATCAGAAAGTTCAGCAGGGTCAGGATGAATAAGCGTTGCTGCGTCCTGCGCAATGGTGAACATTTCTTGATTACGGACTTCAATGTCAATGGACCCTAGCTCGTCTTCTTGTGTTCCAACATCCGTAATGTTATCGATACTAAAATCGCCTTCGAACAGTCGCAGCTTAAACGCAATTACCTTCGCGACAGCTTCATCTACACGCGCAGCAAACGCTGGATCTTCTTCATATTTTTGAATAAAGGCTTCAATTGTGGCAATAATCGTTTCAGCTTGATCATCACCTGGCTCCAGCCCAAAATTATCAAGTAGTAGAAGATCATTCCCAGCCAGTAGTGCATCGCGTGCAATTACAAAAGCGGGAAACGCAGCACCAGTTGGATCATAAAATTGGCGCACGCTATTCGCACCAAGTGATGAACTCATCACAATGTTGGCATCTGAACGCCATTCAGCAAAGTCAGCTGTGGACAACAAGTCACCAAGTGCTTGAGCATCTAAGCCAAAAGGCTTGGTATCGCTAGAAGTTACCCCTTGCAAAGCAACATAGCGCCCGTTTGAAGTTTGCAGCCCATCAACGCTAGCTAAACCGGCATCAATTGAAGTCGCTTGTCTAAATGGGTATAAATCTACAGCCTGTAGTGCCTCAAGTGTTTTGTTGACTGTGGTCAAGGCTTGCGCCTCATCACGATCACCATCACCAAGCCCAGGGAAGCGATTCGCAACAACAGCGACCCGATTATCACTACCAGCATGGATACCAGTCGTGTAGGCATTTGCCATCTCGCTTACCCAATATGCATTCCCACCAAAGGTGGAAACGCCAAGGTCACCTGAACTCCCCGGACGTGGTGAAGCCAGCACATCCAAAGATGGGCCAATCACCATATTGACGCCCATTTGCTGCAATTCAGCCCCAACAATCTCACCTACAATTTGCGCATACTCTGGATTCCAAGTCGCACCAATTGACAATGGCGTCGGTATATCGGTAACACCTGTCTGGATCTGCATCACATTGTCTTCATCTAAGATAGACATTGCGACAAGCAAAGGAGGGAAGCGGCTTTCGTCTGGCAACGGCACAGTGACAACTTCATCTGTTTCAGCCACAAGCGTGCTGAAATTGAGTTCTTGTAATGCGCGTGTTGTCCTTGCAACCGAATCTGGCGCTGGCACTAAGTCGCTGATATTGTTGTTATCTGAGCTTAGGGTAACCCCGCCAATGTTATAGCGGGTAATGAGGCGGTAAATTGCGCTGTTCTCATCCGTATTCGTACCTTCAAAAGATACAACAAACAACTGCCCCACCCTTTCTTCGGGGGAGAGTTGTTCTAGGATACGCGCAACTTCTGGGTCAAGTTCGTCATCCTGCCGCATTGTTGCCGGAGTAGCAGCAACGGGTAACGGTAGGGCTAACAGAAAGAGCGCGACCAGCAAAAGCTTCCAAAGTCGCATTTCTTTATTCTACAACTGTATGCGATTACAGCATAGTAAGAACAGACAAGTGTTTGGACTGTTTTTCCGTCAATTAAGCGTGATATTACAGATCATAACCACGCATAAACACATTAAGAATCGTTTTTTGACTTCAGTGCCAGTTCTGTGCGAATAAATCCAAGTAATTGTTCAACATCAATTTCATCTGGATGATGCCAAACAATGTCGGGATTATTCGGAGAAAACCAATTTGCTTGGCGACGCACAAAACGGCGCGTATCGCGTTTTGCAATTTCAATCGCTTCAGACAAATCTTGCTCACCCTCGAAATAAGGTCTAAATTGACGGTAGCCGAGACCAGACATAGCGGGAAGCGACCAACTGTAATTGGCATCTAACAAGGCTTGGATTTCGGCAAGTAGCCCGGCCTCTAACATTAAATCGACGCGATGCTCAATGCGGGCATGTAGTTCAGGTCTGGGGCGCATTAGGCCAAGTTGCAGCGTTTTATATGGTGGCGGCTCTTTACGACGAAGCTCACTAAACTTTTGACCAGAGCTGAGGCAAACCTCTAGTGCACGAATCACACGCCGTGGATTTTGCAAGTCCACCAGAGTTGCGCTTTCAGGGTCAAGTGTGGTCAATTCTGCAACTAGATCAGCTAATCCATTATCGGCAGCCAAGCGTGCTTCTAATTTCGCGCGTAAATCAGCATCGCTAGGCTGAGGTGGTATCGTCCAGCCTTCTAGTAATGCGCGAACATATTGCCCAGTCCCACCAACCAACATTGGCAATTTACCACGCTGATGTATATCAGCGATGGTCGCCATTGCTGTTTCTTTATATTGAGCAAGTGACCACGGTTTATCTGGAGTTGTAACATCAATTAGATGATGTGGCACTGATGCTAACTCAGCCGCAGTTGGCTTGGCTGTGCCAATATCCATGCCTACGTATAGCAAACGCGAATCGGCCGACACAATCTCACCATTCAGTGCGTGTGCGAGTTCAAGACTAAGCGCTGTTTTACCAACTGCGGTTGGGCCAATCATGACAAGTAAAGGAATTAGGTCTGTCATTTCAAATTTCGCCTATTACAACGCTGTCGCTATCGATAAAATGTTCTAAAATTAGAAGAACCATGTCTATTTTTGATCTACAAGCTCCATTTAAGCCAATGGGTGATCAACCCACAGCTATCGACGATCTCGTTGACGGTATCAATCGTAATTTGCGACACCAAACGTTGCTCGGTGCAACTGGTACTGGGAAGACGTTTACGATGGCAAACATTATTCAGCGCACAAATCGACCAGCGTTGATTTTTGCACACAATAAAACATTGGCTGCGCAACTGTACTCTGAGTTCCGCGAATTCTTCCCGAATAACGCGGTGGAGTATTTTGTCAGCTATTACGATTACTATCAACCTGAATCTTATGTTCCGCGTCGAGACTTGTTCATCGAAAAGGAAACGGATATCAATGAGGAAATTGAACGACTAAGATTAGCCGCCACCAGCGCCCTCTTTAGTCGCCGAGACACGATCATCGTCGCTTCAGTCTCATGTATCTATGGGCTTGGTTCACCAATTGCTTATGGCGATGCAGTTATTACTCTTAAAGTTGGAGATGAGTATCGCCGTAACAATCTACTTCGCGACTTAGTCCAAATCCATTACACCCGGAATGATACGCAGCTTGATCATGGGCAGTTTGCCGTGCGTGGTGACACGCTTGAGATCATGCCCGGACACGAAAAAGTCTTATATCGTGCAGATTTCTTTGGCGATGAAATTGATCGCCTAATGGAAGTTCACGCCGTGACTGGTGAAGTCCTAGGCTTTCACGACTCGGTTGATATTTTCCCAGCTCGCCACTTTGTCACCGAAGACGACAAACTACAAGAAGCCATTACAGATATTGAGCAAGAACTAGAAGAGAGGATTATCTTCTTCAAAGAACGCAACATGCTGCTAGAAGCGCAGCGAATTGAGCAGCGCACGCATTATGACTTAGAAATGTTGCGTGAAGTTGGCTACTGTTCGGGGATTGAAAACTATTCACGCCACATGGATCAGCGTGCACCGGGAACACACCCGTGGAGTTTATTAGACTTCTTCCCGCCTGATTACATCATGTTTATTGATGAAAGCCATATGTCATTGCCTCAAATTCGCGGCATGTATGCTGGTGATCAGGCCCGAAAAACAACGTTAGTCGATTATGGCTTTCGTTTACCGTCAGCCCTTGATAACCGTCCATTGAATTTTGAAGAATTCGAAAACAGCACCAATCAAATGGTTTACGTGTCTGCAACACCAGGGCCATATGAAAAAGAACATCAAGAGAACGAAGCACAGCAAATTATTCGGCCAACTGGCTTAACCGACCCGCACATTCATGTGCGCCCAGTTAAAGGCCAAATTGATGACCTCGTTGCGGAAATCAACACACGTATTGCGAACGGTCAGCGGGTGTTGGTCACCACCCTAACAAAGCGGATGTCAGAAGACTTGGCAAACTACTTGCTTGAATTGGGCATGAAAGTAACTTACTTGCACTCTGAAATTCAAGCGATTGAGCGCGTCGAAATTCTACGTGATCTCCGCATGGGCGTTTACGATGTGCTGATTGGGATTAACTTGCTGCGAGAAGGGTTAGATCTACCTGAAGTTTCTTTGGTCGCCATCCTTGATGCAGACAAAGAAGGGTTCCTCCGCTCATCAACAGCGCTGATTCAGACCATTGGACGTGCAGCACGACATGTCCAAGGGCAAGTGATTATGTATGCTGACCGCATTACGGACTCCATGCGCTACGCAATTGATGAGACCGATCGCCGGCGCGATATTCAAATCGCGTACAACAAGAAGAACGGTATTGTCCCGGCCTCAATTGTCAAATCGGTGCGTGACATTACTGATCGTGTGGCTGTAGCAGAAGAACAAGCTGAATACAAAACAGACAGCCTGCCACAAGAAACACTTGCACCAGCAGCACTACCAAAGCAAGAGATTGCACGCATGATCCGCGAACTGGAAAGCCAAATGAAGACGGCTGCCAAATTGATGGAATATGAAAAAGCCGCTCTTTTACGCGACCAAATTATGGAACTACGGCGAATTATGGTCGACAAAGATCCAAACATCAAAGAGTGGCAGAAACACCGTAAACTTTCAGAGCTTGAAGGCGCCTAACCGAATTGACAAGCTAATTTCTAGAATGCTAGACTGAAAAGGACCGAGTTTCCAGCCGTTTACGGAGAACTGTGAAACTCGGTTTGTTTTTTGTAACGCTATGTATTTCTCTCGTCTCGACTTAGAACGTCACGAAGCCCTAACACTTGCACCTTTTGGATTCAAAAGCAGCGAGTCTTTAGGCCGCACACACTCAGAACGTGAACCAACCTATCGGACGCGTTTTCAACGTGATCGTGAACGCATTTTGCACACCACAGCTTTTCGGCGGTTGGAATATAAAACGCAGGTATTTGTAAATTCAGAAGGCGATTACTACCGCACGCGACTAACCCATACGCTAGAGGTTGCCCAATTTGGGCGCAGCATAGCGCGCGCATTGGGAGTCAATCAAGACTTGGTAGAGGCAATTTGTTTATCGCATGATTTGGGGCATCCACCTTTTGGGCACTCAGGTGAACATATCCTAGATGCTCTAATGGCAGGTCATGGTGGCTTCGAACATAATAAGCAAAGCTTGCGAATTGTTACAAAACTAGAAAAACGCTATCCCGAGTTTGATGGTCTCAACTTGTCTTGGGAAGTCCTTGAAGGGATTGTCAAACACGAAACCGCGACCCCTAAGAAAGATACAGCAAAGTTCAACCCAGAACTACGTGCAACCATTGAAGCCCAAATAGCTGATTTATCTGACGAGCTAGCCTACACCACCTCAGATCTAGATGATGGTATTCGGTCTGGCGTGTTACATCCAGATCAACTCACGGGCATTGCTCTTTGGGATCGTGTCTTGAGTGAATTAGACTTGGTTGGAAAACCTATTGATGAATTAGCCCGCCATCGCATTATTCGCCAACTTGTAGGTATTGTCGTCAGCGATGTAGTCGAAACAACGGCTGCGCGTATTACAGCCAGCGGCGCAACGTCTGCCCGCGAGATTCAAGAACTGACTTATAATGTAATCACCCTCTCGGAGGAAATAGGGACAGCACACCGAGAGTTGAAGAAATTCTTATACCAGAATATGTATCGCCATTGGCGTGTCGTTAGAATGCAGAAAAAGGCTGAAAAGTTTTTGTCTGAATTGTTTGATGCGTTTATTAGCGAACCAAAACAATTGCCGCCTAGCGCGCAGGCGCAAATTCCAATTCGTGGATTAGAACGCACTATTTGCGACTATCTTGCAGGAATGACAGACCGTTATGCCTTGCAGGAACACGCAAAAATGTTCAATCCCGACACGCGCGCATAATTGAAATTTAGTGTGCTGCTCAAATCATTTTATTTAGAGTAAACAGCACAGAGGAGTAATCTTACTTTGACACGGAAAGATGTCTATCTAACGCCTGAAGGGCTAGAAAATGTAAAAGCAGAGCTTGAAGAGCTCATCAAAGTGAAGCGTCCTGACCTTGCAGTCCGTTTGCGTGAGGCCATTCAAATGGGTGATCTCAAAGAAAACGCTGACTATATTGCATGTAAAGAAGAACAAGGCTTTCTAGAAGGCCGGATCAAAGAGCTTGAAGAAATGGTCATTTCAGCTGTCATTATCAAAGACGCTGACCCAGACGTTGTTTCAATTGGAAATACAGTCACCATTCAAGAAAGCGGTGAAGATCCTGAAATCTATAAGATTGTTGGTGTTACAGAAGCAAACCCATCTGCTGGCATGATCTCTAACGAAAGTGCCATCGGGCGAGCCTTAGTTGGTGCCAAGAAAGGTCAAAAAGTTATTGCAGAAACGCCAGGTGGAAAAATCAAATTCAAGATTTTGAAAATCGAATAGATCCACAACACAAAGCGACTTAAAAAGAAAAAGGCCGATCAGATGATCGGCCTTTTTGAGTCTTGTCTAGCTGAACAAATTGTTCTACGCGACGGGGTCGCCGCCTTCTTTCTTCCACGCAGACAATTCAACAGTCATGCGATCAAAATAAGAATTATCTGGCAATGGGCCTGCGCCATAATCCATTTCTACAATGCGTGCAGCAATTTGCAGCGTTGCAGTTTCCAACATAATGGTTTCGCCAGGTTGTGCCAATACAGGTTCACCCTTGGCTGACAACTTAGACTTCAAGCCTTCATCCAAATAAGCATGTTCGCTCATCACAACTTTAGTGACAGTGCGAATGTCGTTTTTATCAAACAACCAAACTTCAAATGCTGAGACTTTCTTAGGCTCACCAACTCCAACTGTTTCTGAAATGCCTACCCCACATTCACCTAAGAAATCACCAGTAGCGTCATCAATCGTGAATGAGTCGTCATACAAGTCATCACCCAACATATAGGTGGTCATGAATTGCTTTACATCTTGACCAGCAGCAGCGGTCGGAAGTGGATCTACACCGCCACCAATTGGTTCAGTGTAAGTTTCTGACACAATGTCAGCAATTGGTGAGTCTGGCAATTCAAAGTCAGAACTTGCAATATCAGCTTCAAATGATTCTGTGTCATTATCATCTGGGAAAATGTCCGGCATTGATACTGAACGTCGTGAACCTCTGCGACGATTTGTAGTCATCAGGAACCACCCACCCACAGCAAGCAAGCCCAAGAAGACCAATGCTCCGCATAGGAACAACGGCAATCGCAATCGATCTAGCATGCCTTGTCCTGCTTCTGCTGCGCCTTCAACGGCACCTTCGGCCATTGCGCCAGCAGATTCAAGCGTAGTGTTGACGTTGGCGACAGCATTATCAAGTTGACCTTGCATGTCAGCGCTCAAGCCTTCGCCTGCAGCAGCAAAGACGGCTTCAGAATCTTCACCAAAACGCCCAATGCGTTTTGCCAACATTTCGTTGTCGCCAGTCTTTTGATAGTCCTCTACTGAGAAACGCACCCAATCTGATTGAAAATCAGAGCGTAAGTGTTCTGGACCTGCGTCAATCCATTGAACCGGCCAAATACCCCAGCCAATGACAAGGCCTAGAATAAGTCCAAGCACAGTGCCAGCCATGGCAGGTGCAAGACCAAATTTACTTTCCATGAAGGATCTCAGTTGCTCCATAATGTTTCCTCAGGTGGACAAGTTACTCCATTGTGTGACTTAACAACGCTACATTGGCGATGCTAAGTAATAATTTCTTTTGGATTAGACAATGTTGCAAGATAAAGACCACAATTTGTTGAACTAAATTGTGGCGTGCGACTCTTCATATAATACTGGTTTAGATGAAATTCGCAACAATTTGTTAAGAATCAAACTAACCCCCAACTATTTGTTAGGGGTTAGAAGTTCAATTTATGCAGTTTTTTCAGGGTTGAGCTGAGCCAATGGATAGCGGTTCTCACATGATTGGCATTGAGCTTCTTGCTGATTGCGAATAATCAACATGCCACTGCAGTTTGGACATGGCTTCGCGAGAGGCTTCTTCCAAGAATTCCACTCACATTCTGGATAGTTCGCACAACCGTAGAAAACGCGATTTTTCTTTGTGCGTCGCTCGACAATGTCACCCTTACAGTTTGGGCAGCTGACACCAATCTTCTCAAGCCATGGTTCAATGTGTCGACAGTTCGGGAAGTCAGAACAACCGATGAATTTTCCATAGCGTCCATAGCGCAAGATCAAATCATGGTTACATTTCGGACATTCGCGCCCAATTTTCTCTGGTTCGGCAGAGACTTTAGGCATCTTCTCGCGTGCGACTTCAATTTGCGTCGAAAACGGCTTATAGAATTCATGAATAAGCGGTTGCCACTCACGTTGACCAGACGCCACCTTGTCTAACTCGCCTTCCATGCTTGCAGTAAAGCCAAGATCCACAATGTTTGCAAAGTGATCAACAAGCAAGTCATTTACGACCGTGCCAGTCTCAGTTGGATACAAGCGCTTATCTTCGCGCGTCACATACCCACGGTTTTGAACCGTTGTAATAATTGGCGCATATGTTGATGGCCGGCCAATGCCATATTCTTCCAAAGCACGCACCAGTGACGCTTCTGTAAAGCGTGGCGGCGGCTGCGTAAAGTGTTGCTCTGGCATCAACTTGCTCAACGCAAGTTTTTCTTGTTCGTCTAGTGGCGGAATAGCGCCTGTGTCAGCGTCGTCATCAGTCTTGCGAGCATCTTCATCGACAGCTTCTTCATACACAATCAGGAACCCTTGGAACTTGATATGTGAGCCGCTAGCACGGAACAAGTAGTCTTCTTTGCTACTCGCCAACACGTCAACTTGTAACGTGTCATAGACCGCATTTGACATTTGACTAGCTAAGAAACGCTGCCAAACCAATTGATACAAACGGAATTGGTCGCGTGATAAGTGTTCCTTAATGGTTGCTGGATCACGCAAAACAGACGTTGGACGAATAGCTTCATGCGCTTCTTGCGCCGACTTCGCCTTAGTTTTATAACTTGGTGGCGTTTCTGGCACAAAGCCTTTACCAAAGCGCTTGCCTACATAGTCTCGCGCTTCACCTTGTGCTTGTTTACTGATGCTAACACTGTCAGTACGCATATAGGTGATTAGACCAACTGGCTCACCAGTCCCAACGTCAATCCCTTCATAGAGTTGTTGGGCAATAGACATTGTGCGTCGGGTTGTGAAATTCAGTTTTCGAGATGCTTCTTGTTGCAGCGTACTGGTTGTAAATGGGGCCGCAGGTCGACGTTGACGTTCCCCACGCTTTACCTTATTCACTTTCCAAGCTGCATTTTCAAGATCAGCCAAAATTGGCTTCACTTCTTCTTCTGAGCCAAGCGGAATGTCTTTCTCTAGACCAACACGCTTGTCACCAACACGGCGTAACCGTGCAAGGAAAGATTTATACTCACCAGCTTCGGGTAATTTGTCCAGCATGGCCGCCAAAGACCAATATTCAACTGGGTCAAAATTATCAATTTCACGTTCGCGCTCAACAATCAAACGTACGGCAACAGACTGCACGCGTCCGGCTGACAATCGACCACGTACCTTAGCCCATAGTAGCGGACTTAGAGAGTACCCTACCAGACGGTCCAAAATGCGCCGCGCTTGCTGCGCATTAACCAAGTTCATGTCAAGATCAGTTGATCTCTCAAATGCAGCCTTGATCGCATCTGGCGTAATTTCGTCAAACTTAACCCGTTTTGCGCGCTCCGGCTCCAGCTCGGTGGCTTCCATCAAGTGCCACGCAATCGCTTCCCCTTCGCGGTCAAGGTCAGTCGCAAGATAGACTTGTTTGGCACGCGCCACATCAGCCTTAAGTTCTTTGATCGTATCGCGGCGTTCATTTGGCACACGATATTTTGGCTGATAGTTATTATCAACATCAACCGAAAGTTGAGAGCGAAGCAAGTCACGCACGTGTCCCATAGAGGCTTTTACTTTATAGCCTTTCCCAAGGTAGCGTCCAATCGTTTTCGCTTTGGCTGGTGATTCCACAATCACCAAATTGCCACTTCGACGTGGAGGTTCTTTTTTCGATTTCTTAGAAACGACTTCAGGCGGGGTCAGTCCTTCATGCGCAGGTGTGCGCCCCATTCGAAATAGCTTTGTTCCACAAACGCCGCATTTCCCACGCGTTGCTGGGACAGCTTGCTTCGTGAACGTCGCTTCTGCCTCAGTCATTTCGCGTTTTGTTTTACAGCTTACGCAATATGCTTCCATTTAGTTCGTTTTATCGTTAGTTGTTGACCACATAAATATGGTCAGATTTAGAGTAAGTCAGATCGCTTCTCAGCTTTCAAGCGATCAACTACTTTTTTGACATCTTGTGCTTTGTCTTTGGCACAAATTAGCAGCGCATCATCTGTATCGATGATGATGAGGTCGTCTACGCCAATCGTCGCGACGAGTTTTTTGGATTGTACCAACGTTCCAGACGTATTGATCGAGATATGATCGCCCTCTCGTACAACGTTGCCTTCTTCATTAAAGTCGATTACATCCAGAATAGCTGACCAACTCCCAACGTCATTCCAGCCAACGCTGATTGGAATAACGGCAATATCATTTGCACCTTCCATAATGCCATAGTCAATTGTTTCGGAAGGGCATGTCGGCCATAGCTCATTCAACACGGGATACATTTGATCCGTGCCAATGACGGGGCGAACCTTATCGACCAATGCAGCCGTTTCTGGCAACTGGCTCTCAAACTCTGAACGTACACGATCAGTTGACCAAATGAACATCCCAGAATTCCAGAAATGCTTACCATCTGAAACAAGTTCTTCAGCAACTTCCATCGATGGTTTTTCTTTGAACTTGATTGTTTCAAGAACACGTTGGCCTTGAGCAGAGTCAAGTTCAGCTCCAGATTCAATATAACCAAAGCCTGTAGCAGCGTGCGTTGGTTGAATACCGAGCGTCACAATTGATCCACGTTCCGCAACATCTACTGCAGCCTTCAATGCTTGTTGAAAGCCAGCTACATCTTCAATGTAGTGATCAGCAGCTAAACAAATAATGTTTGCTGTTTGACCAGCCATGTGTTCTGCCACAGCAGCGCCTAATGCAATTACCGGCGCGGTTCCACGACCTTCAGGCTCAATCACATAGTTTTCAGCAGGAATTTCTGGCACTTGTTCAGCCAAAATACCGGCCATTTTGCTAGCAGTAATCACTAGAATTTGCTCAACTGGCAGAATTGGGCGAACACGATCCACAGCTAATTGAAAGAGGCTGCGTTCAGAATTGACTGCTAAGGTTTGTTTTGGAGTCTTCTGACGAGACAAGGGCCACAAGCGCGTCCCTGTACCACCCGCCATAATGACAGCATAAATTGGATTTTTGCTCATATTACTACTCTAGTAGGATCTGTTTAGACGCAATTTTTGTTCGACATCACGCCCATTTAGAGTTTTTGAATAAGCTCGTACTGCATCCCGCCTAGATTACGAACATATCCTTTTAACTCCAGCATTGTCAAGGTACTGGTTGTGTCTGCAATAGGCATGCCTGCCAAAATGCTGAGTTCATCTGCGTGCAACGGTTCGGCTCGCAGACACTCAATCAGCACATTTTCAACGTCAGTCGTTGGTAATTTTTCACGTGCTGCTTTGTGTTCTGTCGCAGCGCGTAAATCTAGTTCATTTAAGATGTCATCTACAGATAACACCGGCGTTGCGCCAGCCCGAATGAGTTTATTCGGCCCAGCACTTTGCTTGCTATAAATTGAGCCCGGCACAGCGAACACATCACGTCCATGTTCAGCAGCAAAGTCCGCAGTAATCAACGCCCCACTCCGTGCGCCAGCCTCTATTACGACTGTCGCTAGTGACAATCCGCTAATAATACGGTTCCGTGGTGGGAAGTTACGCGCGTCAGGCTTCGTGCCTAATGGATAGTCGCTAATCATGGCACCGTGCTCAGTGATTGCAGCTGCCAATTTACGATTTTCGGGAGGATAAATCACATCCACCCCGCAACCTAAAACGGCTAATGTGCGCCCACCGGCATCTATAGCCGCTTGATGCGCAACGGTGTCAATGCCTCTTGCTAACCCACTTACAATGGTGACTCCGTTCCGAGCCAACTCCGTTGCTAAATCACGTGCGACTTCACGCCCATATCGCGTTGGATTTCGTGTTCCAACTAAAGCAACCGCCCACTGATCAGTTTCAACAATTGTGCCGCGTGAGTAAAGCAGCGGCGGACTATCGATAACATCACGTAGTCGCACCGGATAGTCTGTATGAAACCAGTGATACAACGAAACGTCTAAATCGCGGACACGGCGTAAGACTAGCTCTAGGTCAACCGTATCACGGACAGACAGTAGAGATTTACGCGTACGCTTATCCAGACCGGCCTGCGCCAGATCATGTTCAGATGCATGCCAAACTCGTTGTGCATCTCCGAAATGATCAATAAGCGCTCGAATACGCGCTGGACCAAGTCCTTTAGTTATGTTGAAGCCAAGCCAATATTTTGCTGAGGATTGCATGGAATATAGGAAAAAAAACAGGCCGTCATAGCGGCCCTGTTAATGTTTCACAGCAAATTATGGAAAGCGTTGTACACCGATACTTCTTACCCCACACTTTCACAAGCCGCGCAGAGAATATCACATACAGAAAGTCAGTGTCAACGCAATATGGAGTTGTAAATTAGCGAATTTCTTACTCTTCAGGCAATAATCCAGGCATTAATGCCACGGTAATACGTTGGTTTTCTAAGTCAATTGCCTTAATAACCTGATGAATTGCTGGAAGCAATGCATCGGCTTTTTCTTCGCGAGCAACGACATAAACATCGTTAGCACCGGTATAGACAACATCTTTCAATGTGCCGAACAACGTACCGTCTTCCAGCACAATTTCAGCACCAATCAGATCGCGAATATAGAATTCGTCTTCTTCCAGATCACCAAGTTCATTACGATCAACATAGACGTCAGAGCCCCGCAACGCTTCTGCCTGATCCCGATAACGTACGCCTTCAATCTGCAAGAGGCTGCGGTTTTGATGTACACGCCAGCCACGTAATGTTTTGGGCGACTTTCGACGTCCAAAGTAAAGCGTGGTCACGCCATCAAGCGAAACAGGGTGTGGTGAAGAAAAATACAGAGTCACTTCGCCATTTAGGCCATGTGGCTTTGTAATTTTTCCGATTAGAAACAAATCTGGCCCAGACGATTGATCATCTGAGCCAGGAACTGTGCTATTCAAACTGAGAATGTCCTCGTAGCTATTGGATATTGAGCGTTACGCGCACACCATCTCGGGCTGCCATAGCGCGCAGAAGCGTACGAACAGAGTTTGCAACGCGACCTTGCTTGCCAATAATACGACCGGTGTCGTCATCAGCAACATACAATTCGAGACGGACGTGTCGCCCAGGATCTTCGTCTACTTTGACTTCGACGCTGTCTGGGTCAGACACGAGCGACTTTGCTAAATATTCAACAAAATCTTGCATCGGTCTAATTATGCGTCAGCAGCTTCTTCTGCTGCAGCTTCAGCTGGGCGACCGCTCTTGATCGCTTCAAAGCGTTCAGCAGTACCGCTAGCCTTGAAAAGACGAGCAACTGAGTCAGATGGTTGTGCACCAACGCCGAGCCAGTAAAACGCACGATCTTCCTTTACATTTACAGCAGTTGCTGAATCTGCATGTGGGTTGTACGTGCCAATGTTTTCAACAAAACGACCGTTGCGTGGTGACTTTGCGTCTGCCACAACAATGCGGTAGGTAGGGTTCTTTTTCGCACCAACACGGCGCAAACGAATACGAAGCATGGAATTTTTCCTATTTTGAGATTTTGTATTTATTTAGCCAAAGCCGCCACCGAACATATCCATGGCAGCTCGTTTTCCTTTTCTGCCGCCCCGCGCCATGCGTTTCATCATGTCTTGCATGTTACGGAACTGCTTCAACAACCGGTTGACTTCTTGCACAGACGTCCCTGACCCAGCCGCGACACGACGTTTCCGACTGGCGTTCATCACCTTCGGGTTTTGACGTTCATGTCGGGTCATTGACGTAATAATTGCTTCTGTCCGGCGGAACTGACGATCAACTTCTTCTTCGTCAAGCTCAGTTGCCACCCGATTGAGTCCAGGCACCATTCCTATTAAGGAAGTAACTGAACCCATCTTCTTGATCTGGCGTAATTGTTCAAGAAAATCTTCCAGATCAAATTCTGCTTTCCGAAGCTTCTCTTCAAGCTCTGCGGCTTGATGTTCGTCAAATGCTTCTTCAGCTTTTTCAATAAGCCCAACAACATCGCCGAGTCCGAGGATACGATTAGCGAGTCGTTCAGGCGTAAAGACTTCTAAGCCATCAAGTTTTTCACTTGTCCCCAAGAACTTGATAGGCACGCCAGTAACTGCACGCATGGAGATAGCTGCCCCACCCCGCGAGTCACCGTCGACTTTTGTAAGTACCAACCCGGTAATGCCAACAGCGTCATTAAACCCTGTGGCAATTTCAACTGCTTCTTGCCCTGTCATTGCATCCGCAACAAGCAAGACTTCGCTAGGTTGGGTCTTATCTTTGATAGATGCAACTTCTTGCATCATCGATTCATCAATTTGCAAACGCCCAGCCGTGTCAAGAATAACAACATCCAAGCCAAGTGAGCGCGCATGATTGAGCGCATTCTCAGCTAGGATCGGTGGCAGTTCAGGACCACGAAACACAGGGACATCAATTTGTTCACCAAGTGTTTCTAGCTGGTCTGCTGCAGCAGGCCGATATGGATCTGCCGCAACCAGCAAAGGTTTCTGGCCTTGCTTCCGCAAACGCGCTGCAAGTTTGGCAGACATTGTCGTCTTACCAGCCCCTTGCAGACCCACCAACATAATGACACGTGGGGGTTGGCCAGACAGATTAAGACGTTCAGCAGTCCCAAGCGTCTCAACCAGCTCTTCGTTTACAATTTTGACAACTTGTTGACCCGGATTCAATGCCTTTGAGACTTCTGTCCCAACTGCCCGCGTCCGAACCCGCTTCAGGAACTTCTTCGCTACTTTAAAGTGAACATCAGCCTCTAATAAGGCAAGACGGATTTCACGCAATGCGGCATCGACATCCGCTTCAGAGAGAGTACTCTGTCGCGAAATATCATCAAAAACGCCAGTAAGTCGACTAGTTAAGTTCTGAAACATTTAATTCTGTCTATGTTAGACTTCATGCTTAGCCTAACTGAAAAAGTATAGACGCCAAATGCAATTCTCGTCAAGCAAACGCCCACAAAAAAAATACCGCAGACCCGGCTGTTTTCAAGTCATTGGGCTCTATAGCCTCGGATTAATTGGTGGATTCTTTGCGATTACGCTTTTCATTATTTTATTGAATTGGGTCTTTCCGGTTCGCAACACGAACATCCTAATTTTAGGCTTGGATCGGCGCCCTGGTGAGTCTACTGTGGCCCGTACTGACACCATGATTTTGATGCACCTTGACCAAGGTCAAGACAGTCCGGCATTAGTCTCTATCCCTAGAGACTTGTGGGTCGCCATCCCAGGCATTGGCGAAAACCGCATCAATACTGCCCATATTTTTGCTGAAGGTGCTGAACTCGGCACCGGACCCACAAAGGCAATGGAAACAGTAGCATATAACTTTGAAATTCCAGTTGAGCGCTACATTCGCATTGACTTTGAAGCATTTGAAGCATTAATCGATGCTGTCGGTGGTGTCGAAGTGACAGTTGAATCTGTCATTATTGATTATGCCTACCCCACTGATGACTATCAGACAGAAGTTGTTCAATTTGATCCAGGCACATATACATTAGATGGTGACCGCGCTCTCAAGTATGCACGTATTCGACATGGATCAAGCGATTTTGTCCGCGCAGCACGCCAGCAACAAGTTATTGATGGCTTATTTGCCAAGCTTGCCTCGCCTTTAGTCGTATTTCGTGTTCCTGCTATTTTGAATGCAATTCAGTCCAACGTTGACCACAATATTTCGCCCCTCTTAGCAGCACGCTGCCTGCCCTTCATATATAAGGTTGCCCGTAATGGTCTAGACCGCACCGTCATTGAAGGTGATATGGTTCAACCCTATACAACCGCTGGCGGCGCCTCCGTATTATTACCTCGCTGGGAAAACATTGAACCTCTGCTGACGTCTTCGCTCGGCAAATAAACCTTACCCTACGCGTGACCTCACGCATACCCACGCTGAAAGTCTATATTTCTTAAAGTTAACTTTCTTCATACTGTACGCAAATAATTAACAATCAAATCTCAATTAATTCTATATCGCTCCAAATCACGGAGTTGATAATCTGGGTATGTAAGTAAACGTTTGAGTTTATTGGTAACACTCAACGGTATTGATCAAGTAGAGGTAACAATATGAAATACACACGCATCTCCAAGCTGTTTAATGCTGCAGCGATTGCTAGCATTGCAGCAACCCTTCCGCTAAATTACACGTTTGCAGCCAATAGTGCTGAAAGTGAAGGTAGTTCTTTATTAGTATTGGGCGCAGTTGCCCTAATTGTTGGTTTGGCCTTGGCACTCTTCGGGTTCCGCCACTTCAAACAGTATCAAAACGAAGCAGACGAAGATAGCCGCAAACGTGGCGTTCTCATGGCAGGCATTATGTTTGCAGTTGCAATGGCAATGTTCGGCCTCGGCGGCTGGAGCATTATGGGATCTTCAAGTGACGCAACTCTAGCTGGCGCAGGCATTGAAGATGCGCCAATTGCTGTCAGCGGCAATGAAGCTGAAACCGTAGCTGCAGATGCTTCAGGAAACGGAAGTGAAACTGTTGCAGCTCCAAGCGTTGTCGTTCGTGACGAAGATGGAAACATCATTCAAGACAATTCTCTCAGCGACGACTCAGCATTTTCACTTGAACTAGGTGGCAACGGTCAAGGCGACTTAGCATCTGCTGCTCCTCCAGAATTGATTATTCCTGATCTAGATTTGGAACGCTCAGTTGTCACAGTGCCAATTACAAATGGCGAATGGAACTTAGAAGGTCTTGACCACAATATTGGTTGGCTGGCCAGCACCGGCGCAAAGCCAAATGATGACTTTGCAATGGTCTTGGCAGCACACGTAACACTGACTGCTAGCGAAACCGGTCCTTTCCACAAATTGGCAAGCATGGCGCCAGGCTCACGCTTCACCTACCGCTGGGACGGCGTAGACTACATCTACGAAATGGGCGCTAAGCGCGTAGTTTCTCCAGATGCAGTTCGCGACCTATACGTTGAAGATGGCAGCAAGTTGATCTTGGTCACCTGCACCACTTGGGATCCAAGCTTGGAAGCTTACTCAGAACGTGTTTTGGCTGAAGCAACCTTGATCGAACAAGTGCCAGCACCTACGACAAACACAAACTAATCAGTGATCGTAGAGGCAGAAACTAAAGTTAGCGCTCTGCCTCTCACACTGAAATAGATTTTATATCGGTAATCACAACATAAGTATTGGCAAATAATAGGTATGACAACAGTAGCAATAAGTTCCGGAGTAAGTTTGATTGACAGCATGATGCAATTCGGCTGGCTAAGCGCAGGGCTTTTCATCGCCGGATGCACACTACTCTACTTCGGCCAGCGACTGAAACGCGCAGCCTAAAACAAACAACAGCTCTACATCAATACCAAAAACCAGCCTAGGGTTCTAGGCTGGTTTTTCTTTTACGTAGCGACACTTCTTTCTAAAAATCTCGCAATGTAAGCAAGAAAACAATCTCAACAATTCCTTTATGAAACCTAACGCTGGCTAAACCGGATTTCCAATATCCTTGAATTGACATTATTTAAAGTTGCTCGCAGGTAGAGCAAAACGGTTTATTAATTATTATGACAAGTTACACCTTACCCATTCTATGCATGCTTATGATTGTCATGAGTGGTAGTTTGGGCATACTTTGGTTTGCTGCCAGTCGCTTACGACTACAAGACAAACCAAAGTCTACGCAGCATGCCATGCTGCAATATTTGTATCAGGCGATTACCGTGCTTACGGTTATCGCTGCACTTGGCATTATGGTCATTGGCGTAACTTGGGGTCTTTGGGGTTTCATCAACAACAGCCCAGATGGACAAGTCGTTGACAATGCAAGTCAACAAGTCGCCTATGCGCCCCCATCTCCAAACCTTGTTGCGAACGACAGTAATCCAATTCCAAATACAGGCTCAGATAGCGAAGGCGTTGCTGGCATCGACATTCAACAGCAATCGCAAGTCGCAGCTGCGGTTGAAAGCGTAATGACGCCATTAGCTGCAGAAGCCATTAGCGCCGAAGACTTCTTAGTAGCGCCGACCGCAGAGCCACAATATAGTGAAGTTCAGGCGACGCCAACGCCATACCCAACGCCAACACCATACCCAACTCCGACGCCCAAGGTGTTCATTCCTGGACAGTTGATCGTTCCATCCTTAGGTCTCAATCAATATGTCGTCTCTACCCCACTTTATAACAACCAGTGGGACTTGCTGAACTTAGGAAAACGGATCGGTTGGCTGCCAACAACAGGCGTTCATCCAAATGATGATTTCGCTATGGTGTTTGCGGCACACGTCACAGATTATGATGGTCAACGCGGCCCATTCTATGAGCTTAGAGATTTGCCCGCTGGAACAGAATTCATCTACCGTTGGCAAGGTACAGACTACACATATCAGATCCTTCAAAAGGAAATTGTGCACCCGAGCGCTGTAGAAAAGCTTTATATCAACGATGGGTCATATGCAATGCTCATCACCTGCACAAACTGGAATTCTGGCGCAGGCAACTACTCAGACCGTGTTCTGGCGTATGCAAAGCTAGTCCGCACTACGCCAACAAGCTAATTTTCATTTTGCCCACTTCAAAGCTCATGCTATCCACGCATGGGCTTTTTTGATTCTTCGCTTTGGTTTGCAGTACAAACCGTTTTACACAACTTCAAACCAATCTAATACTGATCTTTTATCGACACTACTCCAGTCATCCGATACATTTTATTTGTTTGAAAAGTCGACTGAATCAATTTTTAGTTTTTTTCTGATTCAGTATTTCATTTGCATCGGAATAATCGGTGCCATTCGTTTTAGCATTTATATGAATTCAAGCCGCTATCTTTTGCCGGCGACACTCGCGATCCTCTCATTAATGAGTTGTATGGTGTTTGGTTTGGGTGTGCTTGCTGTCGTTGGATTACATTACCAAGACACGCTTTCCTTTCGCTATCAGCCCACGCCAGTCACCAATGTTTTTGAGTTGCCCATTACGCCGTTTCCAATTACGGCAAATGGAACAACCGTTGAGGCTGACCCTAACGCGGAAGTTTTAGCAGCCCGTCGAGAACAAACTTTTGCTGTTGAATTCGGCGCAGTGCAAAGCAGTATTGAAGCTGGCAGTCCGTTATCCAGCTATGCCTCAGAAGATGGCGCAGCAATAGCCCAACAAAGCTCTGTATCTGCTAGCAACCCAGAATTGCCTGCACCGACAGCCACCTCACTTCCAACAGCTACGCCCACACCACAAATTGTAAATACGGAGCCGCAACAACGCGAAAGTGGTCAATCAAACGCCAATCAGGTTGCAGTCGCACCAACTTATGCCCCAACCCCAACACCTAAACCTTTCATTCCCGGCCAATTACTAATTCCATCAATTGGTGTGAATCAATATGTGGTCTCCACACCACTTCGTAACAACGAATGGGATCTATTGAATCTAGGTCATCGCATTGGCTGGTTACCAACAACCGGCGTTCAACCAAATGACGAATTTGCCATGGTGTTTGCCGCGCATGTAACGGACTATGACGGCTCGCACGGACCGTTTTATGACTTACGAAACGTCCCTGCTGGAACTGAATTTGTCTACAGATGGCAAGGGACTGATTACGTATATCAAATTCAAGAGAAAGAAGTTGTTCATCCTGGCGCAGTAGAGAAGCTTTATATCAATGACGGAAGCTACGCTTTGCTGATCACTTGTACAAACTGGAATTCAGGCGCTGGCAATTATTCCGATCGAGTTATTGCCTATGCGAAGTTAATTCGAACCTCACCGAGTAGCTAAAAATTGATAGGAAACTCTAACTAAGCACAAACAAGCTTTTTATCGAACTTTTTACTGGACTAAAGTACAGTAAGCATAATATGGTGTCATTGACATCATTTAGAGCAAGAGACTTTCAGTCAGTTTTATTTTCAATTATTTTGTCTCTTTTACTCTGTTGTTTGTAAAGTAGTAATGGTATCTAAACAATCCTTTCTTAAATATTTTTTCTTATCCATTGTTCTCTTCTGTGGATTTGTAATTGTTGCAGGATTTCTAGTTGTTGGCGGCATTATGTATCAAAATGCGCTAACAATTCAGTCCGCACCTCTTGTTCAAGTCGCAAATATCGATGAAGAGCCAGCCGCAGCACTAGCGATGGCTAGTGGCGAAGTTGTTGTAGAAGAAAGCATCGCTGAAGAAATTATTATTAGCGATGTCAAAGGTATTACCCTTAACTCAGAAGAGCGTAGTGAGTCATTTGATGTATCCGCTGGAAATGACGCAGGCGCAGCAAGTGTCTTCATAGATAGTCAACCAAACAGCGAAGAAATTCAAATTGAGACGGGGCGTGGTTCGTTCTCCAGCAACAACCCAGATATTGCCTTGCCGGTTTTTTCTGACACCTTGTCAGAAGCACAAAACGTAGAGCTACTGTCGCTTGCCCAATCTGCAAGCATTTCTCCACAAACAACCCAGCCAACAGCTGACACTCAAGATACGAATACAACAGAAGCACAACTAGCCCCTGTTCAGCAGGATGCCCCGAGTGCTGTTGCTGTCGCACAACCTACGGCCGAAACCGTACGCCCTACAAATTTACCGGCGCCAACGGCTGTCAATGCGCAGCCTACTAGCGTGCCAGCACCACAGCCAACACCAACCTTTGTGCCAGCACCAACTATTGCCGCACCGGAAGTAGTTGAACGCGCCAATATTAGCGATCAGGCACAACAATTTTTAGGCAGTATTTTCGGCAGAGCACCTGAGCCTGCAGCACCAGTCCCAACCGCAGTGCCGCCACAACCAGAGCAACAAGCGGCGTCAGCCCCTGCTGCAGCGCCCCACCCTAGTGGATTGCCAATCCCTGAGCTTCCGCCAGCCCAGTATTCTGAAATTCCATACTTAATCATTCCGCGACTAGATTTATACCTGCCTGTTGGTAGCGTACCAATTCGAAGTGGCGTTTGGGACACAAATGACCTAGGTGACCGGATTGGGTTACTTCCAACAATTGGTCAGAAACCTCATGACCAATATGGGATGGTCATCGGTGGTCATGTCACGCTGTCAGCAACCCAGGCAGGGCCATTCTTACAGCTTTCACGCTTAGAGACCGGTGACGTTGCAATCTACCGCTGGAAAGGCGTTGACTATGTCTATGTCCTCAACAGCGCAAACTCTGTTGATCCATCGTCTGTAGAAAGCCTCTATGTCAAAGATGGCGCTAACCTCATCTTGATCACTTGTGGCACTTGGGATGCAAACCAACGCGTATTTGCAGAACGACTTCTCACAAACTTCAGGCTGGTCTACGAAGGCCCTTCGTCCTAATTTCTGCAAGCAACGTTGCGCAGCCTTCCTCAAAAAACAAGCCTTAATGCAGCATTAAGTTTTATAACGCTGAGCAAACAAACTCCTAACGGGTACTTTATCGACAGATAGAAGTGTTCTTGATTAGATATGGTGGGTAGTTGTATATGGCGCGATCTGCAACTCAAGACGCGACAATATTTCCATCTTCGCCCATAGAAAAGTACGTCAAAAATGGGTATTGGCAGCTTTTCATTTGATGCAATTTTGAAAATTTAGTTGGTAGTTTTTGGACGGTGTGAGTTGAAACCGTTCCAAGTATTGGGAACATGCAAAATGAGTAAATGGGGATCTCTCTTTACCTCGAACGTTAGTCGCGCATATACAAAACCAGTATATGCAGCACTGCTTTTAAGTCTGGCATTGGTAATTGGCTTTAGCCTAACCCGCCCTGCCCACGCAGCAGACCTGCTTCAAGCGGACACCACCGCCCCAACCTATGAAGACAGCTGTTTTGCAATCGCAGATGAAGACGAAAACAATGGCGTTGCCGACTCCTTAGTCATGCTGCGTAAAGCAGATGGCGCCACGGAGTTTATTGGCGTTACCACCACCACAGACATTGAAACCATGGCTGTCAAACCAGGTGGCACAACAATCTATGTTGTCAATGGTGGCACCTTCGGCACGGTGGATTATGTCAGCACATCTCCTACAGCCGGTGAATTTACCGCACTCGGACCTATTGGTAATAGTGATAACGGTAGCGCAGGTCTTGTCAGCTTTGACGATATCGATGCGCTCTCTTTTGATATCAAGACCAATCCGCCAACGTTATATGGTGTCCAACGTCGAATTGGCGGCCAGCCAGATATTCTCATCAAAATTGATCCAGAAACTGGGGAATATATTCCAAATAGCTTCTTGGGCGGCACAGCTGACTACGTTGAAATCACTGGTTTCCCTGGCACAGAAGACGATATTGATGATATTGCCGTCAACCCGGTTGACGGTGTGCTGTACGGGGCGGCCAACGAAGGCGGCACAGGTGGCACCTTGGTCATCATCAATAAAGATAATGGGAAGATCGAACTTCCAAATGGTAACCCTGGCATTGTAGGTCCAACGTTCTACCAAGGCACAGACACCATTGTTGATGACATTGAAGGGCTAGCGTTCTTCAATGACGGCCAACTCTATGGCAGCACGGGCAACAACGGCCCAGATGATGAAGACAAGGATCGTCTATTCCAAATTGACGAAACAACAGGGAATGCAACCCTCATCGGGAATTTCCCAACAAAGGGTCAAGACTATGAAGGCCTTGGCTGTTTGACCGCTCCTGCATTTCTTGCTATTCAAAAATACACAAGTGGACCTGGTCAGCTTCCTCAAGACGCAAACTTAGCGCCGGGTGCTTACATTCCTGCGGGGGCAGAAGTCACTTGGACTTTCATTATTGCAAATACCGCTGGTTCTGAAATCCAAGACATTGTATTAACCGATGACATTATTGGCGTAATCAATGACCCAACTGCTAATCCACCAATTGCAAACTGTACTGAAGGCGCTATTCCAGATCTAGAGTCAGGTGAAGACTTCACCTGTACTGTGAAAGGTACAGCTATTGAAGGTCAATATCAGAACATTGGCACAGCCGATGGATATGCCGTTATTCCTAATCGCAACCTTACTGCAACAGACCCTAGCTTCTACTTTGGATACACCACAGGGATTACGCTGGATGTCACAGTAAACGACGTTCCAGCCCCAGAGCCAACCGGCCCAATTGTGCCGGTTGCCAGCACCGTTGAATTCGATTACAAGGTCACAAACACAAGCAATGTGGACTTAGTTGACGTTGTCGTAAAAGACGACACGCTAGGCACAATCTGTGAAATTGAGTTCTTAGCAGTCGGGGAAAGCTTCACCTGTACTGAAACAGCAGCAGCAACAATTGGTCAGTACAGCAGCCCGGCAGATGTTACCGGCGTGCCAGCAGACACAGATGGAAATCCAATTCTGGATGACATTGGTGGTGATCCTATTGATCCGGTTACTGACACTGACATCAGTCATTACTTTGCCGGCACCGCAGGCATTGAAATTGAAAAATCGCCAGACTTACAAGAAGTGCTGGCTGAAAGCGATGTCACCTTTACGATCAAGGTGACAAACACCGGTGATCTTCCACTGACAAATATCAAAGTAACAGACGAAGTTGCACCAAACTGTGATCGTGAATTTGCAACGCTTGCACCGCAAGCTAGCGAAGAATATACCTGTACCGTCACTGGAGTTGTAAAAGACTTTGTCAACATCGCTAAGGTCACTGCAGACCCTGAAGAAGGTGATCCAGTTGAAGACGAAGACGACGCTGAAGTCAAAATCGTGCGACCAAGTATTGAAATTGAAAAGTCTCCAGATACGCAAGAAGTACTTGCTGAAGACGATGTCACTTTCACAATCAAAGTGACTAATACTGGCGACGTCACGCTAACCGATATTGTCGTAAGTGACCCAATCGCACCAGCTTGTGACCGAACATTTGCAGAGCTTGCTCCACAAGCATCGGAAGAATATACCTGTACGGTCGAAGGTGTTGTCAAAGACTTTGTCAACATTGCTAAGGTCACAGCCAAAGATCCCTTCGATAACGACGTTGAAGACGAAGATGACGCCGAGGTCAACATTAAAGCAGTGACAACCTTAGGAGACTTTGTCTTTGAAGACCTCAATGGCAACGGCATTCAAGATACCGATGAACCCGGCATCCAAGGTATTACCGTCAAACTGCTCGATGCTGACGGCAACGAGCTCGACACAACCACAACCGATGAAAACGGACGCTATCAATTCACACAGTTGACAGCAGGCTCTTATATTGTTGAATTCGTTGCCCCTGAGAATTACACCCTCACAACGCAAGACGCTGGTGATGACGATGAAAAAGACAGTGACCCTGATGTTGACACGGGTCGCACAGGTCTAATTACACTCACCGCAGACAATGATGACCAAACAATTGATGCTGGGCTTTTCAAGCTAGCGTCTATTGGTGATCGGGTCTTTATCGATCGTGACAATGATGGCATTCAAGCTGATGATGACGATAGCGTAAACGGCCTAACCGTAAAACTTCTTGACGCTGACGGCAACACGCTTGAAGAAACAACCACGGACGAAAACGGCGATTATCTTTTTGAAGATCTACGTCCAGGCCAATATATTGTCGAATTTGTAGCTGGTGACGACCAAGCATTTACGCAACAAGACGCTGGCGATGATGACACCAAAGACAGTGATGCTGACCCTGACACAGGGCGTACGGCTGTCATTGACCTAACATCTGGAGAAGACAATCGTGACGTTGACGCAGGGATCTTAGGCGGCGCATCCATTGGGGATACCGTGTTCGCAGACCAAGACGGTGACGGCATTCAGGACGATGGAGAACCTGGTGTCAGTGACATCGTGGTCAATTTATTGGATGCTGATGGCAATCAATTGCAATCTACAACCACAGATGAAGATGGAAAATATCTCTTTGACAACTTAGA
>JAHDBS010000002.1:35140-38850 GCA_020630225.1 Anaerolineales bacterium
ATTCAAGATGATGATGAAACCGGAATTGCTGATGTAACCGTCAATTTGCTAGACGAAGATGGTAATCAGTTAGCAACGACCACCACCGACGAAAACGGTGACTATGGATTTGCTGACTTAGCACCTGGTACTTACATTGTTGAATTCGTTGCCCCTGACGGCAGCTCTTTCTCACCAGTAGACCAAGGTGATGACGACGAGAAAGATAGCGATGCAGCCATTGATACTGGCCGCACAGCGCCAATCGAATTGCAGTCTGGCGACAACAACGACACAGTTGACGCTGGCCTATTTACTGGCACAAGCCTTGGTGATCGCGTTTTTGAGGACACTAATGGCAACGGTATTCAAGACGATGGCGAAGAAGGCATTAGCGACGTCACCGTCAAACTCCTTGATGAAAACGGTGACGAACTAAGTTCAATCACAACCGACGAAAATGGTAACTATCGCTTCACCGGTCTAGAGCCAGGCGGTTACATTGTTGAAGTTACGCTACCAGAGGGCTACAGCGTCACGCTTGCAGACCAAGGTGACGATGACACCGTAGACAGCGACTTTGATGAAGCGACAAACCGCTCGCCTGTCATTCAATTGGTAAGCAATGAAGACAACAATACTGTTGATGCAGGTCTGTATCGGACAGGCAGCATTGGGGACTTCTTGTTCGTCGACTTTAGCGGCGACGGTATCCAAGACGCTGACGAAGGTGGCGCATCAGAAATCACTGTCAACTTATTAGACGAAGATGGCAATGTCTTAGCAACCACAGAAACAGACGAAACCGGGGCTTACAGCTTCGATGATCTCGCACCTGGAACTTACATTGTTGAAATCGTTTTGCCAGAAGGCAGCTCAATTGGAATTAGTCCAAAAGATGCTGGCGATGACGACACGCAAGACAGTGACTTTGATCAGGACACAGCACGCACAGATCCAATTGAATTGGGCTCAGGTGAGGATAACAACGACGTTGATGGCGGTATCACCCCACTGCGAAACATTGGCGACCTCCTCTTCAATGATCTGAACGGTAATGGCATCCAAGAAGATGATGAACCAGGCGTTGGCAATCAGGTCGTGACCTTGCTAGATGCAAACGGCAACGTCCTAGAAACAACAGTGACTGACCTGAGCGGTCGTTACGAGTTCACCAATGTGCGTCCTGGCACTTATCAAGTTCGTTTCAGCATTAATGATGAATATCGCTTTACACAAAGCGACCAAGGTGACGACGACGCTAAAGACAGCGATGCAAATCCTGAAACAGGACTGACACAGCGCTTCGTATTAGACGGCACTGGCAGCGTTGATGATATCGATGCCGGTGTATTCCGTCCGATCACAATTACGGGTGAAGCGTTCCTTGATGATAATGACAATGCACTTCAAGAGGAAGCAGAAGCCGGCGTAAGCGGCATTCGCGTTGACTTACTAGACAGTGATGGCAACGTCATTCGAACCACAACGACCGACACAAATGGTGTCTATCTTTTCGAAGATGTGGCACCAGGCGATTACATTGTTCGCTTCATTCCTGGCGCAGACTACGAATTAGTTGCCCAAAACCAAGGATCAGATGACACCATCGACAGTGATGCGGATCCAACAACTGGGCGTACGCTTGAATTCTCAGTCGTAAGCGGCGACAACGTTGAAGACATTGACGCTGGTCTCACTGGCACTGATGTGCTTGGGGTTACCCCAACACCACAACCGCAAAGTCCACCAACCATTCAAAAAGATGCGCGCCCAGACATCACGCGCTCTGGCCGTCCAATTGAATTTGACATTGTGGTTAGCAATCCAAACAGCACTGAATTGCGCAACGTCACTATTACAGACACGTTGTCAAATCGCTTTATTTATCAAAGCGCGACATCAACACCAAACGGCACGGTCAGCTTCAGCGAAGCGACAAACATGCTCGTAGTCACAGTGCCAAGCATTCAGCCCAATCAAAACGTGACGATAACCGTCAGAGTAATTGTCAAGACTAGCACCCTACCAGGGACAGTCATCAACAACGTTGCTACGGTTACAAGCTCAGCGGGTAATGATCAAGACAGCGCTGATGTCACTGTTATTCCTGAAGAAATTCCAAATACAGGGGTAGATCAGCTTGAATCGCTGAACATCATGCGTGACGTTCTCTTACTACTAGGCTTGTTGATGGGCACGGTTGCAATCCTGTGGTTTGTTTCACGGGGACGTAACGATGAAGACCTCTTACATGAAACGACCCACCCAGCCGCGGCAGCACGTATGTATGTCGCGCTAGGGTTAGTATTTATCATGCTATTTGGTATTCTCGGCTGGGGCATTCTGCGCTGGAGCAGCTCTCTGTCTGATACAGACACAGCCGTTGCTGGTGTTGCGATTGAACCCGTCTCAGACACAGCACTTGCCAATGAAGACGTCGCAACTGAAGACAGTCAAGTTGTCATTATTGACCCAAATGCTGTTACAGAAGCCGATGAAACCACTAGCGAGCTAGTCCCGTTGACTGACGACAATGTCGCAGAAAGCGCAGACACGCAAGACGATGTAGGTTCTGAAGACCAAGCTCTCGAAGAACAAACTGACGCACAAGATGACGCTGCGGAATTGAACGAACCAGCAACAGACAGTTCTGACACAAGCACTGAAGAAAATGTCATTGTGGATCTGAATGATCCACGCATTCCACACCTCATCATTCCGCGGCTTGAAATCAACGAAGCCATTACTGATATTCCAATTGAAGGTGTCTCTTGGAATTTAGATGATCTGGGCGGACAAATTGGTTGGCTGCACACGACTGGGGCAGAACCGTTTGACAAGTATGCAATGGTATTTGCAGCCCACGTCACATTGGGATCAACCGCGCCAGGGCCGTTTTTGAACTTAGACCAGCTACAGTCAGGGGATGAAATCATCTATCGCTGGAACAATGTGGATTACATCTACAAATTCAGTGAAAGTGAATATGTAGACCCAAGCGCTGTTGAAGAACTTTATGTACCAAACGGAGAGACGCTCATTCTAGTGACCTGTAGCAACTGGAACGAAGAGGAAGAAACCTTTGACGAACGCTTACTTGCAACCGCAACATTCTTGCGTCAGCAACCCGTCAACTAACATCATCAAGTCATAACAAAAATGCCCTAATTATTTGAAATAGTTAGGGCATTTTTTGATTCAATTTCGACCGTGATTTGATTCAAACGAACTCAACAATTTTATAACCTATTTGATACCGAGCTTTTATCGACACAGTACCTTGGGTATGTTCCAATAGGAGAGGAGAAAATGAGTCATACGCACAATAACAAGCTGTAGTGTGTCTGCTTCAGTTCAGACCTCGGGAAGATGCAAACTAGCCGAGGAATTTCAATAAATTGGTATTCACAATCGTAACAGCGACTTTGTGAGCACAACGCTAATGGTACATCCGCGTCTTTGTACGTAGTACAAACGCATTTAGTGATCCATGTTTCTTAGAAAGTTATTTCGCATGGATGACTGGGTTTTTTATATATGAAAAAACGAATATCCAAGCCTCGGAATAGTTCAAGTCTCGGCGCCGGTTATTGGCTCCAGGCCACACTACTTTTCGTAGGTGTTGCCTTTTTCACATTCTTTATTGCTTCCGTTGGATTTTTAGCACTTACAAGCTTTGACACGTTGGTTGCACTCAATAGTGCCCCACCAACCATCATTATTGAGCC
>JAHDBS010000002.1:38950-41312 GCA_020630225.1 Anaerolineales bacterium
GACACTGAAGACATTGAAACGGACGTCTTAGGCGCCGCACTAGTTGCTTCACAAGATGCCACAAATGTTGACGCCCCTGCCCAAACAGGTTCCTTCAACACCCCAATAGCACAAACCCCAGATACCGATAGTGACTTGAACAGCTTCGTACTAGCGTCATTATCCGAAGGACGTGCAGAAGAAGCCATTGGCGCGCTGATGGCCGAATCCGTCTTACAAGAAACAGGTACCCGTACGTCACAAAGCTTCCCCATCAAAGCGGCAATCTCTATCAATCCTGAAACGGGTGAAACTGACATCATCATTTCAGAATTGAACAACGTTGTTTTAGAAAATATGCGGAAGTACATTGAAGCCAACGGCGATGATATCAACGTGGAATTTAGTGACACCTTACTCATGTTGTTCGGCTTGAAGCCTGACGCAGTCGCGAGTGAAGACTTACGCACAAGAGTAACTGTAGATGAAAACTCTGGCGACTTGATCTTACGCACAGATCAAAATACGGTCGACACTGTGGCAGAAATCGTTGATGCCCCACCAGCAACAGTTGCTGATGAAAACGAACCAACTGAGACGCCACAAACCGTTGCTGACAATGACGTTGTGATCATCACCCCGACAAATACTGATGCCCCAGCGGCAACAGCAACACCAGCCCAAGTGGCCGCTGTCCCAACCAACACTGCATCTGCAGCCAATGCGGATCAGAGCACAGCAACGGCCACGTCGACAGCAACAGCTGCTACGACAACAAACGGCAATGTTGACACGATTACGGGCGATACAAACACAGCAACACCAACAAGTACCGCCACAGCAACAGCTAGCGCTCAAAATAATGCAGCAGACCCAACGGCAACCGCGACAGCACAGTCTGTTGCACAAGCGGGAACAAATACGCCGACGCCAACTGCTACACAAACAACCACAAATACAGGTGTAGCGGCCAACACCAATACGCCGACACCAACGGCAACACGCGCAACAGATTTCTCTAGTAACAACGCAACACCAACAGCAGTCGCGAATACAGATGACAACACGAATAATGTCGCCGCAGCCGCAACAGCGACGCCAACTGCAACTGAAAGCGGCGCTGTAATTTCAGCGTCAACAAATACACCAACAGCAACTGCAGTGCAAGACAGTGTTGCAACTAGTACTGCGACGGCCACAACACAGGCAGTCGCTGAAGCGAATACGAATACACCAACGCCTACGCCAACAGCAACGCGGGTTCAACAAACTGGTGGAATTACTGCTGGGGGCGATGACACACCAACGGCCACCCCACAAAGTGTAGCGGCCGCTAATACAAACACACCAACGCCTACGGCGACCCGAGTCCAAAACGACAACGAAAATGGGATTGCAGCGGCAGCTACGTTCACCCCAACGCCGACAGCAACGCGAACAGCGACACCAACGGCAACAGCCACCAATACATCCACCCCAACGCCAACCGCGACACGGGTACAGCAAACTGGTGGGATCAACGCTGGTGACGATAACGTTATTCGCGCGACTAACACGCCGACAGCACGCCCTAACAATACAAATACGCCGACACCAACGGCAACGCGAACGCCAACCGCGACCTCGACTGCAACGCGAACCCCAACGGCAACAGCGACAGCTACCCGTCGAGCAACAAGTACCCCAACACCAACTGCAACCCGTCAACAAAACGGAGGCGGCATTACAGCCGGGGGTAGTAACGCGACGCCAACACCAACTTGGACCCCTCTACCGCGTGCAACACCAACACCGCAAACAGTGACGGGGCCACGGCCAAATGTACCAAGTGGTGACATCAATAAGGCACGCCGGATTATTGTGCCGCGCTTGAAGATTGATCAAGAAATTGTGGATGTAGAAGTCCGAGACGGGCAGTGGTACATGAACGAACTTGGGCTTGATGTAGGTTGGTTGCCAACAACAAGTCGTTACCCAGGGGAAATTGAATTCCCACTTGTGCTGGCCGCGCATGTTACTCTGTCAAGCACAGTTGCCGGGCCATTCTTGAAACTAGATGACCTTGTGCCAGGCGATGAAGTCATCTTCCAATTAGGCGACATTCAATATGTCTATGAGTACCAGACCCAGGAATCAGTAGACCCTAGTGACGTCAAACGGTTATACGAAGGTGATGGTACAACCATCATGCTTGTAACGTGTACGGCTTGGGACACCTCCGACAGTACGTTCTCAGAAAGACTACTGGCAACTGGCAAGTTCTTGCGCCAGCAACCAGCGCCGTAAGCAGCTGTTAGGAAGCTTTATTACATAAAAAGCCCCGGTAAAACCGGGGCTTTTTGTTTATATCGAAACTCAAACATTTTTCAAACAGCCATATTAT
>JAHDBS010000209.1:0-1896 GCA_020630225.1 Anaerolineales bacterium
TTATCGATATATTATCTATATGGACGCAGTTGCTTTTGCAAAAGCTATGGCCGATAGCACCCGACAAACAATTATGAAGTTGTTGTGTTGCTGCTGGTTAAGCGTCAATGACGTGGTGGATAAGCTAGACGGCAAAGTCAATCAGCCGACGGTTAGTCATCATCTCAAAATTTTAGAAGCAGCCAAGTTAGTCAAAGTGCGTAAAGAAGGTCGACAGCGGTTTTACACGTTGGACCAAGAGCACCTTACCTACTGCTGCGGGCAGTTGATGTTCAGCTTCGCCCCTGAAATTGCACCTAACGTTGTTAAGTTAGACAATATTGAAACGCTAAGTTAGTCAGCTATTTTTTTGACTAAATATATCGATAAATATCAATTTATCTTGGAGATCCCATGGAAACTCAATCGCTCCCAATTGCTATTGTCGGCGCTGGCCCCATTGGACTTGCTGCTGCGGCACATGTCATCAAACGCGGTGAAACCCCTCTAATCTTTGAAGCTGGCACGACCATTGCTGCTAGCGTGCTGGACTGGGGCCATGTCCGTGTCTTCTCACCTTGGCAATACAACGTAGATGCCACAGCGCGCGAATTACTCGAAGCATCCGGCTGGCAAATGCCCCAAGAAGATTATTTGCCATTGGGGAAAGAGCTGGTCGATGACTATCTGACGCCACTTGCTGCGTTACCTGCCATCAAAGACAACTTGAAGCTGAACGCCAAGGTTACTGCCATCAGCCGCCGTCGGATTGACAAGATGAAAGATGCTGGCCGCACCAACGCGCCGTTTATCATCGAAGCAAACATCAAGGGCACGCCGGAGCGTTTCATGGCTCGCGCTGTCATCGATGCGTCTGGTAATTGGACAGCACCAAATCCGTTAGGCTCTGATGGCCTCCCAGCCATTGGCGAAACAGAATTTGCAGATCGCATTGCGTATGGCATTCCAGACGTGCTAGGCAAAGATCGTGACCGTTATATTGACAAGACTGTGACTGTAATTGGGGGTGGGCACTCGGCAATCAATGCGTTGCTAGAACTAGCCGACTTGCAAGACACGCATCCTAGCATTCAACTGCATTGGCTTCTGCGTAAAGCGGGCGTTGCCGATGCTTACGGTGGCCTTGGCGGCGATGCTCTACCAGGGCGTGGACTACTGGGTATTCGCATCAAAGAATTGGTCGATGCGAAACGAGTCGTTGTACACACCCCAGTGTTCTTAACCAAAGTTGAAAGCGCAGCCAACGGTCAAATCCGGCTGCATGGGGACACCTTAGACGCCCCATTGGCGCTGGAAACCGATGAAATCATCGCAGCCACTGGCGCACGGCCTGACCTATCATTCTTGCGCGAGCTGCGCGTCAGTTTAGATCCGGCAGTCGAGGCTACGCCAGAACTCGCACCATTGATCGATCCAAATGTGCATAGTTGTGGCACGGTGCGCCCGCATGGCGAAAAAGAGTTGCGCCATCCAGAAAAAGACTTCTATATTGTGGGCGTCAAAAGCTACGGACGTGCGCCAACGTTCTTGTTGGCAACGGGCTATGAGCAAGTGCGCTCTGTAGTCGCGGGGCTAGTCGGTGACTGGGAAGCGGCAGCAGATGTACAGCTAGACTTACCCGAAACCGGCGTCTGCGGTGTAAATATTGTCGATAGCAACGGTGTCGCCGAAGACTGCTGTGCGCCAACGTGCTGTGACACCCCAGCTGAAAGCAATGTAGTGCCACTCAATCTCATTCAGCTTGACACCACTAACACTGAGGAAAGCTGCTGTGCGCCCACCTGTTGCTCAACAGAGGCAGAGTCGAAAGAAGGGCAAAGCGGGCTAATTCAGATTAGTTTGTAACTGTAATAATCTGAATTCTGGATAAGCTATTTTAGAAATCTGTGTATCTAG
>JAHDBS010000209.1:1996-5242 GCA_020630225.1 Anaerolineales bacterium
GTCCCCACAGCGACAGGGTTCGCTCCCTTAAATACCCTTCCCGAGGCGGGGTGCAACAATGAAACCTAAAACTCAACGGCTTCACTGCTGTACCCCGCCTCGTTGTTAAGCCACAAATCTCCACAATGCCTCAGCCACGCCATCTTCATTATTTGAGGCAACCAGCACATCAGCCGCAGCTTTGACTGCTGGCGCGGCGTTGGCAACTGCTACCCCTAAGCCTGCAAACTGCAACATTTCAATATCGTTTTCGGCATTGCCAATCGCAATTACATCTTCTGCCGCAATCTTCCATTCAGCACACAGATTCGCAAGCGCACTGCCTTTATGAATGCCAAGCGGCATGACCGCCAGTAACGTGCGGCTCATCCTGACAACTGAGGCTAGACCGTCTAAGTAACTAATGAGCGGTAGTTCAATTTCGCTAAGCTTAGTCGGGTCATCGGTCGCCAGCAGCAATTTGTTCAGCTTCAATGTTGACCAGTCTGCCTTCACAATGGGACGTGGTTCGTCAAATTTTTCGACATGCGGTGAAAGCCAGTCCAACTTCGGCGTGTAAAGCGTGCGATGGTCAAACCCAACCAGCGGCAAGTTACGGGCGGCCACAAAGTCATAGACTCGCTGTATCGCGTCATCTGGCAAGACCGTACTTTGGATAATCGTGCCATCGGCTGCACAAACTGTCCCGCCATTGAGGTAAAGCCCTGGGGCATCCAGCGCAAACTGTTTCAAAAACGTTGCGCTTGAGTTGTAAGACCGGCCTGTCGCCAATACCACGCGAACACCGTTTGCTAATGTCTCTCGAATTGCATGGAGATTTGCCTGCGAAAGCTGATGGTCTGTGCGAAGTAAAGTGCCATCAATATCGATGGCGATAAGTTTTGTAGACATTAGAGACGTTTGATGCGTGAAGCGTGATGAGTGATCGATACCCGCGAATTATTTGAACACAGCGTGGTCAATTCACTGTTCACTTTTCACTTGTCATTTCAACCAGCCGCGCGATAATTTTTTCCCGCAAGTCTGCGTCAATCGGTTCGCGGTCAATGACTTCTGTGTATAGCATGCCGTCGGTGGCGAAGCGGATGAGAGCGGCTTGGACGGGGTCAATGTCATCTGAGGAAAAGGCCTCGCGCCAGCGTTCGAAGCGGGACAAGGCTTGCTCTTCGCCGCGTTTGCGTAAGAACGTCAGCAAAACTGGGCTGATGTCATAGCGTTGGCCATTGTCTGGCAGCAACGCAGCGTTGATATAGGCACGCACCGAATTCCCGAGGGTTTCTGACTGTGCCATTAGCTCTTCCGCATAACGCGTTTCAAAACGATCAATCACATCTTGGGCGGCGGCATGCAGTAACGCCTCTTTTGAAGCATAGTGATGCATCAACCCACCTTTAGACACTCTCGCTTCCTTCGCCACTGTATCCAAGCTAAAGCGTGACAAGTGCCCACCTTCGCGCAAAATTCGATGGGTGGCATCTAAGATTCGTCTTTGTGTCTGCTGGGCATTGCGCTCTTTTTTCATTGCTGCTATTCTAACAAAAATAACCGACCAAATGGTTTGTTAGGCAAAGATGTAAGGTGTAATACGTAAGCAGGCTCGGGTAACTCAAGCAGTCTTCATACACATAATGCCACTTTACACATTGCAACAAACTGTCGCGTTCACCTAAACACATTACGCATTACACCTTACGAATTAGCCTTCCATGTCAAAACGCCGTCGCTCTTCTCAAAAAGCATCCCGATCCCGTTCCCCGTTTTTTTCCGTTCCCTATCACAAACAGCTGCGTCATCCGTGGCCGGCGCAAAATATTGCGTCACCAGCGGAAGTTGAGCGCATTCATGATGCCTCAATGCGCATTCTAGAAAATACAGGGATCCAGTTTCAATATCCAGAAGCGTTAGACCTCTGGGAAAAAGCGGGCGCGAAGGTAGACCGCAAAGCGCAGCACGTCTGGATCGATCGGGGGCTGTTGATGGAACTCATCGACAAAGCGCCAGCGAGCTTTACTTGGCGCTCGCGCAACCCAGAACGCAGCCGTTTTATTGGGGAGAATTCAATCAATTTCTTCCCCGGTGCCGGGATGGTCTTTGTACGTGACATTGACTATGGTCGCCGACCGGGCAAACGTGAAGACCTGGTCAAAATTCAAAAGCTAGTGCAAATGTCGAATGCCATGCACTTTGGCTCGCTGATGGGCATCGTCATGCATGATGTGCCTGTCCCCGCCAAGCACCTGACCAACGCCTTGCTCGGCCTTACGATGACCGACAAGCCAATTCCTGGGACCTCACATGGACCAGTCATCGTGGGTGACATCATGAAGATGATGCGCATGGTGTTTGGAGAGGATCTACAGCCGGAGCTCGGTCCGGTCACAGGCGGGGTCATCAATGCGAACAGCCCGTTGGTATATGACGATCGCATGCTGGGTGGTCTAATCGCCTTTGCAAAGGAAGGGCAGGTCAATGTCGTAACGCCGTTCATTTTGGCAGGTGCCATGAGTCCGGTCACTGTGGCCGCAGCCGTCGCGCAACAAAATGCGGAAGCGTTGGCAGGGATTGCGCTCACCCAGTTGGTGCATCCCGGCGCACCTGCTATTTACGGCGGGTTTACCACCAATGTCGATATGAAAAGCGGCGCACCTGCGTTTGGAACGCCAGAAGGCGCGTGGGCAATGTACCTTGGGGCGCAGCTTGCACGGTACTACAAACTGCCATATCGCGGTAGCGGCACGCTCAACACCAGTAACGTTCCAGACGGACAAGCCATGAGCGAAAGCATGTGGACACTGTGGCCGGCCATCATGGCGCATACCAACTTCATTGTGCACTCGGCTGGGTGGCTTGAATCGGGGTTGACGATGAGCTATGAAAAATATGTGATGGATGTCGAGAACTTGGCAATGATGCAGTACATGCTCCAAGGGCCAAGCTTTGAAGAAGACGACTTCGCACTCGACGCGATTGATCAAGTGGGGCCAGCTGGACATAACTTTGGCACGGAACACACCCAAGCCCGCTATGCAACTGCGTTTTATCCAAGTGCCCTGCATGACCGCCGCAACTTAGGCACGTGGGAAGAAGCTGGGGCACCAGACACTGTCACCCGCGCCAACACGCTCTACAAAGACATTTTGAAGAATTATGAAGCGCCAGCAATGGACTCCAACTTGAAACAAGCGCTGGAAGACTTTGCCGAAGCACGCGCAAAAGAGCTCGAAAACGTGGATCTATACGATTAGA
>JAHDBS010000209.1:5342-7813 GCA_020630225.1 Anaerolineales bacterium
CAAAACGCAAAGGAACTGACACTATGAAAGCAAACATTGTTGTAATTGGCGCTGGGATTGTTGGGACCAGCATTGCCTATCACCTGACCCAACGCGGCGTGCAGAACGTCGTACTCATTGATAAGGGCGATTTAGACGAAAACGATGGCTCAACGTCACATGCGCCAGGTGGCCTGCGTACCCTGACGGTCTCTGACTTTTTTACCCGCCTTGGCTATGCCTCTCGGGAGGTCTATGACAAGCTGCCGTTAGCCGTTGAAGGCGAAGAACAATTCTTCCGCACCGGCTTTGTCCAAATTGCAGAAACCCAAGAGCGCTTCAACAGCTACAAACGCATTCAAGAAATGGGCCTGATTCATGGCATTGAATCGCACCTGTTGACTCCACAAGAAGTTGCCGACAAACTGCCAATGATGGACCCGAACATGACCGTTGGGGGGCTGTTCGTCCCCAGTTCTGGTGTGGTCAAGACCAGCCGGATTGCAACCTCCATGCGCCGCATCGCGGAAGCCACGGGTAACCTCACTAGCATCGCCGACTCACCTGTCACTGAAGTTATCGTCAAAGACGGTCGCGTAACAGGCATTCGCACCAGCAACCCGGAATATCCGCAAATCGATTGTGAGTCAGTTGTGTTGGCTAGCAACATCTGGGCACCGATTTTGTGTAAGCAAATTGGTGTACCAATGCCGCTGTTCCCCGGTGAACATCAATACATTTTCACCGACCCAACCGACGCGCTGGATCCGTACAAGCACATTGAACACGACATCCCAATTTGTACATTGGATGATATTTCGCTCTACTTCCGCCAACACGATGATCGCATTGGGATTGGCAGCTACAACCATAAAGCCCGCTTGGTTGACCCAGACAAGCTGAATAAAACGGCAAAGAATCCGTTCACAGCAGAAGACTTTGAGTATGGCTGGGGGCTGATGCAAGAGCGTCTGCCAGTGCTAAAGAAAACCAAGGTCTCACACGGCTTCAATGGGATGTTCTCTTTCACCGTAGACCATTACCCAATTATGGGTGAGTCGCATGTCAAAGGCTTCTGGACCGCCGTTGGGTCTTGGCTCTCCTTTGCCAGTGAAGTTGGGAAAGTGATGACCAACTGGATGATTGATGGTGACCCTGGAATGGATGTGCGCTATGCTGACATTCACCGGTTCTATCCGCATCAATCCAATGAAGAATTCTTGCGCCGCCAAGCCAAGTACTACTACGAAATCGGGTTCGATATTCTGCACCCGAATGAAGTTGCCTCTAACGCACGTAACATTCGCTTTGCGCCCTATTCAAGCCGCCAAGAATCTTTGGGTGGGGTGATGGTGCCATTCGCTGGGCAGGAAACGCCTTGGTATTACGAAGCCAACGCCGAACGTGCCGCCGCCGTTGCAGATCGCTTCCCGCACCGCAGCGGTTACGATGCCACCGCATGGTCTCCAATTGTGGGCGCAGAACACCTTGCCATGCGTGAAAGCGTCGGGCTAATGGATTGGTCTGCTGCAATTACCGCTGTCGAGGTCTCAGGCACAGGCGCAGTGGACTACTTGAACTACCTTTGTTCAAACGAGTGTGATATCGAGGTTGGCAAAATTGCATACACAATGATCCTAACCCCTAGCGGTAAGATCTGGCGCGATGTCACCGTGCTTCGCCGCAGTGCCGATACCTTCTGGGTACTCACCGGGAAAGCCAATATCTATGCTGAACTGTTCTACATGCAGAAGTATTTACCAGCAGACGGCTCGGTTCAATTGCGCGATCTTGGCGAAGGAATGACCGGTCTGGCACTCTGGGGACCAAATGCCCGTAAGGTGCTCGAAAAAGTCACCCATGCCGATGTCAGCAATGAAGCCTTCCCATACTACACCGCGCAAGACATTGGCGTTGGCATGGCACCCGCGACTGTCGTGCGGATTAGTTATGCAGGGGCGTTAGGCTATGAAATCTATGCTCCGGTCAGCTTTGGCATTCACCTGTGGGATACGCTCATGGAAGCTGGCGCAGAGCATGATATTGTGCCAGTCGGCGTTGCCGCGCTGCTTTCCACGCGCATGGAAACCGGCTATCGCTTGTTTGGCGCTGACCTCAAGCCAGATGTAGATCCGTTTGAAGCCGGTGTTGGTTGGAGCGTCAAACTCGACAAAGCCGATTTTGTCGGGAAAGCCGCCGCGATGGAAGCCAAAGCCAACCGAAAAAAGAAAATGGTCTGCCTCACCTTCGACAATCCAGATGCGATTATGTACGGCGCAGAACCCGTCTATGCTGGAGACACAGTCATTGGGAAAGTCACCAGCGGTGACTATGGCTATGCCGCCGGCAAGTTCATTGCCTATGCTCTTATTGATAAAGAACACGCCAAACTGGGCAACAAACTGCGCATTCGTTACACGGGGAACTTCTACGAAGGGACTGTAACGAAGGAACCAGTGCTAAGCGTGCCGGAAATTCGAAATTAGTCTTGT
>JAHDBS010000210.1 GCA_020630225.1 Anaerolineales bacterium
AACATTTATTTTCTTACCTTGGATAGTAACGTAAATTACGAAGTGCTGGCAAGCGGGGTTGATGCGTGATGTGTGACAAGTGATGTAAATATGGGGTGATAGTTGATATGTGAGAGTTGAGGTCTGTACTTTCTTACCGCGTACATCCAAACTGACGTCAACTATCAACTTTCAACTGTCAAAGCTTTCCTTCATAGCCTGAAATGTGGGTGACACACTTCCTCCCATTGTTCCAAGGTAACTTCATCTGGGTCTTTTCACGCGAATGAAACGAATTTGACGAATGAAACGAATTTTTTCTAGGTACCCTACAGCTTTACAGAGATATGTTGTCGTAATCGATAAGACTCAGAGCACCACCCAATGGGACATTTTCTGTCCTGCAATGCTAATTGCTGACAGCTGCAAATGTGCTGTCACCGATCGATTACGATAGCGATTACGACTACGATTACGAGCAAACTCGCAGCTTTTTGAAAGTGTAAGGCACCTAGATTTTTTTAGTTGATATTCGTATACATTCGCTTCATTTGCTCAATTCGCATCCTAGCCCCATCAGGTGTAACCCAGAAAAATTGAACCTTATCCAGAACCAAGGCCAATACTGCAACCCACCCAATTAGCACTCTCAAGCTACGAATGCTAATCTGCTAAAATCTCACACCGATGGAAAAGCTTACGCCTCGTCAAAGCTTGATTCTCAAGCTGATTATTCGCGAATATAGCGAAAGTCCCAAAAAGAGCGGGATTGGTTCAGCGCGTCTGTTGGACAAATATGACCTTGGCGTAAGTTCAGCGACTGTTCGGAATGAAATGGCAGAGCTTACTAAGCTGGGCATGCTGCAACAGCCGCATACGTCGGCGGGTCGCGTGCCAACCGAAGAAGGCTACCGTTATTTCGTCAATAAGCTGGTGCATGATGATGACCTCACGATTGATGAAGAACGCACGGTGAGTCATCAGTTTCATCAGGCGCGGATGCAGGTGGATCAGTGGAGCCGTTTGGCTGCATCGGTCTTGGCGCGGCATACGCAGAACGCTGCGATTGTCACGTCTCTGCATAGTGAGGAAGCGCGCTTCAAGCACCTTGAATTGATCTCAACGCGTGGGCGGCAAGTCCTTGTGGTCTTAGTGTTACAAGGTGGCAACGTCAAGCAGCAAATGCTGATGCTGAGCGAACCTGTGGATCAGGTGCGCTTGTCGCGTGCGGCAACGCGGCTCACTGAACTCTGTGCTGACTTAACTGCCCGTGACATTGAAGCCCTGCCGCTCCCCGATGACCGCTTAGAAGAAGAGGTCATTCAGATTGTGTCAGACGTGATGTTTGAATCAAACGCTACATCGTCAGGACGCATCTATCGGGATGGCTTGGAGAACTTGCTCAATAATCCGACCAGTTCGAACACGGCCGATGTCCGGCAGACGCTGCAGGTCATCACCGAGCGCTCATTCTTAGACGATTTTCTGTCGCAAACGCTGACGCCGAACATTGGCTCGGTGCAGGTCTTAGTGGCCGGCGAAGGCGACTGGCATGAGCTGGCAAACAACTCACTCGTGATCTCACGCTACGGCATCGATAACTTAGCAACCGGCGCACTTGGCGTGCTTGGCCCAACGCACATGCAATACGGACGTGCCATTGGCATTGTGCGTTACGTGTCAGACATGTTGACGAATATGGTCAACGAAATGTACGGGGAAGAAGAATAGAGAAACGGCACTTTGTGCCTAGAGAAAAGAGACAGAGACAGATCACCTCTCTGCTAGCGACTGACGGGGGATTATGAGTGACCATCCTCTCTCTCTGTCTCTAGCGCGCAGCGCGTTCTCTATCTTCTCACTCTTATAAAAATCATATTTTGCCTTCGTATAGTTACGGAGACAAAAATCACAAAAAATCTAAATGACTACCGACCACTCAAAGTGCTCTCAAGGTTGCATAAATTGCAACGAGAGTTCAAAGCACTTTGAGTGGTAGAGATAAACTCATGGAAGACGAAAAAGAACCAATTGAAGCTGACGTCGAAGACGTTGTTGAAGAAGAAACTGTAGTTGAAGAGGCTGAGGTCGAAGAAGAAGTCGAGCTGACGCCTGAACAACAGTTAGAAGCTGACCTTGCTGAAGCTCGCCAAGAAGCCGCTGAAAACAAAGACGGCTGGCAACGCACTTTGGCCGAGTTCCAAAACTACAAACGCCGCACCGCGAACGACTTGAGCAATGCACGCAAGACCGCTGGCGACAAGCTGCTGAACCTCTATTTTGAAGTTCTAGACGACTTGCACTTTGCTACCCTGAACGTTCCAGACTTTGACGAAAAAGAAGCAAAGTGGGCCAAAGGCGTACTTGGTGTCTTCGATAAAGCAGTGCGCAAGCTCGAAGCGCAAGGCATTAGCCTAATTGACGCAGCACCCGGCACTGAATTCGATCCATTGGTGCATGAAGCCCTTGTGCAAACGCCAACCGAAGACTTTGAAGAAGGCCAAATCATGAACGTGATCCGCCCAGGCTACCGCACAGAAGACCGCGTCATCCGACCAACACAAGTCCAAGTCGCGGCATAGTTTCTAGCTATTAGCTGTTAGCTTGTCTTGGGTAACACGATGCAATTGAACAAGTCGTAGTGACTACTTCACTGATTACTCATCACGCATCACTCAAAACTTATCTCGAACTTAAACGTAAGCATTTACGACATTACGCATTACAAATTACGAATTAGGAAAAAACCTCATGGGAAAAATTATCGGCATTGACTTAGGGACGACCAACTCTGTGGTCGCAGTGATGGAAGGTGGGGAGCCTACCGTTATTCCATCATCAGAAGGTGGACGCACGGTGCCATCTGTTGTCGCATTGAATACCAAAACCAACGAACGCTTGGTAGGTCAGGTTGCCCGTCGTCAAGCGGTTACCAATCCAGACAACACGGTTTCATCTGTCAAACGCTTTATGGGCCGCAAGTTCAGTGACCCAGAAGTGCAACGCGCATTGAAATTCACCGCTTACAAAGTATCAGCTGCCTCAAATGGCGATGTACTGGTGCACATGGGCGACAAAGATTACTCACCACAAGAAATTTCAGCAATGATCCTTGCCAAGCTCAAGGCAGACGCTGAAGCATATCTTGGTGAAGCTGTTACCCAAGCAGTCATTACCGTGCCAGCTTACTTCAACGATGCCCAACGCCAAGCCACTAAAGATGCAGGTCGCATTGCTGGGTTGGAAGTGCTGCGCATTATCAACGAACCAACGGCGTCGTCTTTGGCATATGGCCTTGACAAGAATGATGACGAAACCATTGCGGTCTATGACCTTGGTGGTGGCACATTCGATATCTCCATTTTGGACGTTGGTGACGGTGTATTTGAAGTACGTGCGACCAATGGTGACACCCACCTTGGGGGTGACGACTTCGATCAAACCGTGATCGATTGGCTGGCTGACAAGTTCAAACAAGAAGAAGGCATTGACCTCCGCAGCGATCGCCAAGCATTGCAACGTCTACGTGAAGCCGCTGAAAAAGCAAAAATTGAACTGTCAACCGTGATGCAAACGGAAGTCAACTTGCCGTTCATTACCGCTGACGCTAGCGGACCAAAGCACCTCAACTACACCCTGAGCCGCTCTGAATTTGAACGCATGGTTGCGCCATTAGTCGAACGCTCATTGGCACCAATGAAAGCCGCAATGGATGACGCCAAGCTGACCGCAGCTGACATTGACCAAGTGGTATTGGTGGGTGGGATGACCCGCATGCCAGCTGTCCAAGAAGCCGTTCGCAAATTGTTCGGTAAAGACCCACACAAGGGTGTGAATCCAGATGAAGTTGTGGGCGTTGGTGCTGCAATTCAAGCTGGTGTATTGGGCGGTGATGTCAAAGACGTCTTGCTGCTTGATGTCACACCATTGACCCTGAGCATTGAAACGTTGGGTGGGGTTGCCACTGCGCTCATCGAACGCAACACGACCATTCCTACCAAGAAATCACAGGTGTTCTCAACCGCTGCTGATAGTCAAACATCGGTTGAAATCAACGTGGTGCAAGGCGAACGCCCAATGGCAGCCGACAACAAAACGCTCGGCAAGTTCATTTTGGACGGTATTCCACCAGCCCCGCGCGGTGTGCCACAAATTGAAGTTGGGTTCGATATCGACGCTGACGGCATCTTGAACGTAAGTGCAACCGATAAAGCAACCAACCGCACACAGAACATCACCATTCACCCATCTTCTGGTCTTAGCGACGACGAAATCGATCGCATGACGCAAGAAGCAGAACAGTACAAAGCAGAAGACGACGCCCGCAAAGAAGGCGTTGAAGTCCGCAACGCTGCTGAAAGCGCCGTGTACTCTGCAGAACGTGCACTGTCTGACCTCGCTGAAAACGGCGATGCAGCAATGAAGCAAACTGTTACCGACAAAGTCGCTGCAGTACGCGCCACGCTTGAAGGCACCGACAATGAAGCCATCAAGACGTCTACCCAAGAGCTGTACGACGCAGTTACCCAACTAAGCACCGCAGCTTACCAAGCTGGTGGCGATGCTGGCGCAGCGCCAGACGCAGACGCCGCTGGCGGCGCCGCACCAGACGATGATGAAGACATCATTGACGGCGACTTTACAGAAGCATAGAACGAGCTTGTAACGAGTAACGTGTAATTGGGGGTGTTCATGGCCTAGGCTCTGAACACCCCTTTACTCGTTACACTTTACTCATTACCCCTACTTTTCATGTCAAAACGAGACTATTACGAAGTTCTTGGCGTGTCGCGGGAAGCGACCGAAAAGGAAATGAAGTCGGCTTTCCGGAAGTCTGCTAAAAAGCTACATCCGGATGTGAACCCGAGCCCGACTGCTGAGGACGAATTCAAAGAACTCAACGAAGCCTATGCAGTGCTGAGTGACGCCCAAAAGCGCCAAGTGTACGACCGCTATGGTCACGCTGGCCTTGAAGGGCAAGGCGCTGGCGGCATGGGCGGGATGGACTTCACAGGCTTTGGCCTAGATGACATCTTTGAACAGTTCTTTGGCGGCGGCTTTGGTGGCGCTGGCGGCGGACGCAATCCACGCCGTCCACGCAAAGGGCGCGATGTCGGTCATGAGCTCTCAATCAGCTTTGAAGAAGCCGTGCATGGCACCACCAAAGACATTGATGTCGAACGCGTTGAAATGTGTGACCGCTGTAACGGCAATCGCGCTGAACCAGGCACTTCTCCAGTACGCTGTACGACTTGTAACGGCAATGGCCAAGTGCGAACAACCCGCCAAACCATTTTGGGCGCAATGGTACAAACCCAAACCTGTCACACTTGTCAGGGCACGGGCGAAAGCATTCCATCCCCTTGTATGCGCTGTCGTGGTGACGGCCGAATCCGTCAAACCCGCACACTAAATGTCAAAATCCCTGCAGGGATTGACACCGGCAACCAAATTCGCCTAGCAGGTGAAGGGGAAGCTGGTAGCAACGGTGGCCCAGCGGGGAACTTGTTTGTTTTAGTTGACGTCAAACCGCACAAATATTTCCGCCGGAACGAATTGGATGTAATTCTTGAGTTTGACATCAACATGGTGCAAGCCGCCTTGGGGACAGTCGTGACCGTGCCAACGATGCACGGCGACGAAGAAGTGACCATTGCGCCAGGGACACAACCTGGCTCAGTCATCAAACTGCGTCACAAAGGGGTGCCCAACGTGCGCAACAACGACCGTCTAGGCGATCAGCTTGTAGTGGTCAACGTGACCGTACCAAAGAAACTCGATAACAATCAAAAAGAAATCTTGCGTTCGCTCGCCGAAACCCTCGACGAAGACGCGCGTCCACACGAACCTGAAGAAAAAGGGTTCTTTGAGACAATTAGAGACATTTTTAACTAGCGTCTCTTTACACTTAGCAAATTTATAAGTGCGTACTGCGTAGTGCGTCTCCTGAGGGTGTTCAGAAGTCATTGCAACTGAATACCCTTTTGCCACGTACTACGCAGTACGCACTATTTCATTACCTCACACCCTTACACCTTATGTCTGACTCCTGGCTCGAAATCCAACTTATCATCTCTGGCGAAATGGCGGAACCGGTTGCCACCGCGCTGGAGCCATTTGCGCATCAGGGTGTGATTATTGAACCGGCTGAACCGATTCAAGACCCTAACTTCCATCCAGAGGTCAAAGATGTGCCGCATCCGTTGCAAGGGGATGTGCGCGTACGCGCATTTGTGCCATTTGATGAGCACCTAGAGCAGACCAAGACCGATGTCGAACGTGCGCTGTGGCCGCTAGGCATGATTGCGCGTGACGCCGGACTGAACTTACCAGCACCAACCTACACGCCAATTACTGAAACGAACTGGGTCGATCTCTGGAAACAGCACTACAAGCCACTACGTGTTGGCAACAACCTGATGATTGTGCCAGCGTGGGAAGCGCCAGAATTAGCAGCTGGTGATATTCCGATCCTAATTGAGCCGGGTCAAGCCTTTGGAACGGGGACGCATCCGTCTACGCAGCTGTGTTTAGCGGCACTTGAAAAGTATTTGCAAGCGGGCGATACCGTCGCCGACATTGGGTGTGGCAGTGGTATTCTGGCCATTGCGGCGGCCAAGCTCAACGCAGGGCCAATTTTTGCCTGTGATATTGAGCCTGAATCCGTAGAAGCGACTGGTGAGAACGGTGAACGCAACGGCGTTGCTGACAAAATTGAAGTCGCCGAAGGGTCACTAGCGGTTGTTCTCGCCCGCGAGCCTTACGATGTGGTCGTGGTCAACATCCTCGCTAAAATCATCATTGGCATGTTTGCAGGTGGGTTAGCCAAGACCGTCAAACCAGACGGGACATTGTTGCTGGCCGGCATTCTGGGCGAACAGGCCGATATGGTCGCCGCAGCATTCGAAGCCCAAGGCATGCAGTTGGTTGAAAAAATCCCAAGTGGTGATTGGGTTGGGTTAGTGGTGAAGCACGTCTAACCCGACGAGTAGTTTTCGACACGGGGCGCTGCGGCTAGGCGTAATAATGCATGATAGGCTGAGTCGCGAACACTTGAGACTGGGTCTTTTTGCATCACATGCAGTAATATGTCTTGCAGACGTCGGTTAAAAAACACTGGATCGACTTTGCTGAGAATCTCTGTAGCATGAGTGCGAATCTCCCTTGCGAAATAGGGCATGTTGTACCATGGCCCGATTGCGTAGTTAAGTGCATCCAGACACACCTCGACAGCCTTCAAATCTATATCTAAATCCACATTATTTATAAACGTGCTTGCTAGGTATAAACGCATGTCCCAGGTTTCTTCACTCCTTGTATCCGCTAGCATTGCGATGAAATTAGGGTAGTAATTGCTAGGGATTTGGTTATCATGCAACTTAAGAAATAATCTAGCTGCCCCTGCTCGCACAGCCCAACTCGGGTGATCTATTAGATTCACAAGTCTTGGAACATCAGAAACTTTTTCAATCAAATCTGTTACTGTAATCTGTAGATGCATTGTGTGGCTAAAATTGACACGACTCATTAGACGTTCATAAATAACGCCAAGCCAGTCGAGCATCGATTCCTCTGGAATATATTGGTGGCGCGCTAATACTTGAAATGCTTTCCACCGAACTTCCCATTCTGGATCAGTCAGTGCTTTTGCCACCTTATTTCTTACTTCAAGATCGTTCTCAACTTCATTTTTGAGTAGATCAATTGCAAGTTGGCGACTGCTTGAATTTTCGTGCGACAGAGATTGAATAATGTCTTTTTTTAACAGAGGGTTATTCTCAATGTCTTGCTCTAAGATGCTGAATGCTGCGTTACGTACATGGAATTC
>JAHDBS010000211.1 GCA_020630225.1 Anaerolineales bacterium
GGCTAATGGCTAATGGCTAATGGCTAATGGCTAATGGCTAATGGCTAATGGCTAAAAAGCATATATTCAAACTTATAACGATCAATTTTTACCCATGTTATTTCTAATTCACACACAAGACAAACCAGACAGTTTACAAATTCGAAAAGACAATCGTGATGCACATTTAGCTTACTTACGTACGCACACCATTGTGTACGCTGGGCCAACTCTGAGTGCAGAAACAGATGGGTATATGAACGGCTCCTGCATCGTAATTGAGTGCGATTCAATGGCGGCTGCGGAAGAATTTCTTGCAAATGACCCATATAAAAAGGCTGGTTTGACGGGCAGTGCAACCATTCAACCGTTTATCCAAGCCATTGCAAATACTTAGATTCAACAATCTCTACCACTCAAAGTGCTGCTAAGAATGCGCCACGTCTTAGGTGACGTTGAAGCACTTTGAGTGGTGCTTTACCTCCAATTAACACTATGTCCCACACTATCGCCGACTTTGATCAATTCCTTACTGACGTTCAAGCGTTCGTTTATAGCGAGCTTATTCCGCTAGAGCCACAACTTCTTGCCGAAGGCTTCGGCTCTGTCTTGCCCATCTTGCAAGAAAAACGGCAGTTAGTGAAAGAAAAGGGTTGGTGGTTGCCACAAATGCACACCGATGTTGGTGGGCTTGGCCTGTCCGTCCATGAATTTGGACAGATGAGTGAAATTCTGGCCCGCACCCCAATTGGGCACTATTGCTTCAACTGCCAAGCGCCAGATGCAGGCAATATGGAAATCTTGCATCAGTATGGGACACCGGAGCAAAAAGAACAGTTCCTAACCCCGCTCGCAAACGGCGAAATCCGCAGTTGTTTTTCGATGACTGAGCCAAACAATGCCGGGTCAAACCCGGTCTTGATGAGCTCAACTGCCGTAAAAGAAGGCGATTCTTGGATTATTGACGGCCACAAGTGGTTTACGACTGCCGCTGAAGGCGCGTCTTTCGCCATTGCCATGGTTGTGACAGATCCTTACACTGACAATCGCTATCAGAAAGCGAGCATGATTATTGTGCCGCTAGACACTGAAGGCTTTGAACACGTCGGGAAAATCAGCATCATGGGCGAGAAAGGCGAAGACTGGGTCAGCCATTCGGAAGTCAAATACAACGAATGTCGGGTGCCGCTTGAAAATGTCTTAGGTGGCGAAGGCGAAGGGTTCGCCATTGCCCAACAGCGGCTTGGTCCGGGGCGTATTCATCACTGTATGCGCTTTATTGGGATGGCTGAACGTTCATTAGAGTTGATGTGCCAACGCGCGGCAACCCGCGAGCTTGCGCCAGGTAAACCATTGGCGACAAAGCAAACCATCCAAAATTGGATTGCTGAAGCCCGCGCTGAGATCAACGCTTGCCGCTTACTCGTCTTAGATGCCGCCAAGAAAATTGATGAGCTTGGATCACAAGCAGCCCGGGTCGATGTGTCTGTCATCAAGTTCTATGTCTCTGACATGCTCATGCGCACTGTTGACCGCGCAATTCAAACGCATGGCGCTATGGGCATTACTGACCTTACCGTGCTCAGTTTCTTCTATCGACACGAACGCGGTGCACGAATCTATGACGGGCCAGATGAAGTTCATAAATTTGTTGTCGCCCGTGAAGAGCTCCGAAAATACGGGATTGCAATCCGACATTAGCCCGCTAACAAGTTAGAGACCCTCACTTTACAAGCAAATCTCTCTAACCGTTGTCAAACCAAATCAAAAGACGGATAATTACACTCCACAGGTCACTGTAATTTTTTAGAACTTGAGGAAGTTGTTATGTCCGTCTCTTTACCTGTCATTGCCCCAGTTGCACGCACACGTAAATCCCCCTTCTACGATTCAGCCGTCAAAAGTGGTGTCAAAGGTGTCACCATTTATAACCACATGTTCTTACCAACATGGTTTGACACCCCAGAAAAAGATTACTGGGAGATTGTCAACGGTGTTACCTGCTGGGACGTAGGCGCTGAGCGTCAAGTTGAAGTCACTGGCCCTGATGCCTATGAACTCGTCAAATACCTGACCCCGCGTAACCTTAGCAAGCACAAAATTGGTCAATGTAAATATATTCCAATGGTCAACCAAGAAGGCGGCATGATCAATGACCCAGTCTTGCTGCGCTTGGCTGAAAATCATTTCTGGATCTCACTCGCCGACTCAGACATCTTACTTTGGGCACAAGGGATTGCGATTGGAAAAGGCTTGGATGTCAACATCACTGAGCCTGACGTCTCTCCACTTGCCATCCAAGGGCCGAAGTCAGACGATGTTGCCGCCAAAATTTTTGGTGACTGGGTGCGGGATATCAAGTTCTTCTGGTTCAAGGAAGTTGAACACGAAGGAATGCCGCTGGTCATTGCCCGCTCAGGTTGGAGTAAGCAAGGTGGCTTTGAAATTTATCTCCGTGACGGCCAATATGGTGACAAACTCTGGAATATGGTGATGGACGCTGGTGCTGAATTTGGCATCAAGCCAGCTGCACCAAACTCAATCGAACGGATTGAAAGCGGATTGCTGTCCTATGGTAACGACATGGACATGACCAATAATCCGTTTGAAATTGGGCTAGATAAGTTCGTTGACCTCAAACAAGAACAAGACTATGTTGGGAAATTTGCACTGCAAAAAATCCACGCCAAGGGAATTACGCAGAAGCTTGTCGGCTTGAAGTTTGACTGTGACCCAATCCCATGGAATGAAGAGTTCTGGCCCATCCGCAGCAATAGCAAAGGTGTGATCGGCAAAGTCACGAGTTCCACGTACTCACCAAAGGTCGGGGCAAACATTGCCTTCGGTTTTGTGCCAATCGACATGACTGAAATCGGCACTGAGGTGATGATTGACTCACCCTACGGCTACTTCAGTGCATATGTACACGAAGTGCCGTTTGTCTAGCAATTAGATTGAAGAAAGAGCCAGAAGCGAATAATTTCCCTCTGGCTCTTTTTGATAACACACTTCGCTACCTGCGCCTTATCCCTGCTATAATCGCGCGACATGAGTTCGCCGGAAATCCCCAACGCCATACTGGTTGACACCCCTCAAAAGCTCAACCTGCTCTTCCGCCAATTACAAGACCAACCTTGCATCGCAATCGATACAGAATCGAATTCGATGTATGTCTATCAAGAACGAGTCTGCCTGCTGCAAGTCTCTATTCCTGGTGCTGACTATCTAATTGATCCGTTTGAAGAATTAGATTTATCGCCCTTGGGCACCCTTTTGGCTGACCCTAGCGTGCAAAAAGTGTTTCACGCAGTGGAATATGACTTGCTATGTCTACAGCGCGACTATGGCTGGAAGATGGTAAACATTTTTGACACAATGCTTGCGGCGCGGGCGCTGGGCATCAAACGGGTTGGATTAGGCAATTTACTCGCAGAAGAGTTTGGCATCACGCTAGAAAAGAAATATCAGCGTGCTGACTGGGGCATTCGCCCCTTACCACATGGGCAGCTACGCTACGCGCAGTTCGATACGCACTATCTGATAGAGCTGAAAGATCGCCTAACCAAGCAACTCAACGATGCCAATTTATGGGATGAATTTACTGAAGAAGTTCAGCGGCTGATCAACGTATGCCAGCGCGCAGGAGATAAGCCGCCTGAGGATGAAAGTCTGCGCTTTTGGCGTGTCTCTGGGTCGCGTTATCTCAATGGTCGGCAAGCAGCAATCCTCAAAGAACTTTTTGACTACCGCGAAAAGGTTGCCAAACGGATTGATCGTCCAACGTTCAAAGTAATGGGTGACAAGACGCTGCTCGCAATTGCCACCGAGCAACCGCGCAATTTTGAGCAGCTCAGTTACATCAAAGGGATGAGTGAGCGGCAAATCAACCGTCACGGGCGTAAACTGATGCAAGCCATCAAGCGGGGATCTACTGCACCTAAACAGTACCCACTAACAACGCCGATTCCAGACGAATCTATCCGTAACCGTTACGACTTACTTCAGTCTTGGCGCAAACAACGCGCCGTTGAACGCGGCGTCGAGTCAGATGTGATTGTCTCAAAAGATGTCTTGTGGAACTTAGCTCGTCAAAACCCAGCCACCATTGCTGATCTTGAAAGCGTTCAAGACCTAGGTCCCTACCGACGTAATAAATACGGCGCCGAGCTAATAGCCTTGTTAGCGGAGCAGTAAACTCAATTGCAGACCAGACCCTTGCCCTGCTTCTCTGCGTCTAATTTTTCAAGCTGCTAAGTATAATTAACGCATTGGAGAGGTGCCGGAGTGGTTGAACGGGGCGCTCTCGAAAAGCGTTGTGCGCTCACGCGTACCGCGGGTTCGAATCCCGCCCTCTCCGCATGAGTACGCAAAAACTCCACGTTTTCAAATTTGCCAAATTTCAAACAATCTTATTTGCGATTGCTGGCGTTATTACAGGTCTGTTCTATTCGGTTGGTGGGTTCTTTGTTGACCTGTTCACAATTGGATTGAATGGAGGCACCGCACTGGCATTCCTAGCACTAATCGGCATGCCAGCCATCTTCGCAGCGACCGGGTTTTGTTTTGGAATTGTTGAAGCCCTGCTCTACAACAGCATCAGGAATTGGCTGCACATCAAACACGACTTCTTCGTTTGAGTTCCAGAATTACAACATCGCAAGCTGCTTGACTGCCGTTTCTTCCAAATCTGCCAAGTGCAATAGTATGTCTGCGACTTCAGCCAGCTTACTATCACCTATTTCTGGTGTTGCTAGTAGATATTCTGCAACATCTTTCCAAAGTGATGCCGCCTGCGCAAATTTTTCATGAGCCGTTGACACCGCTTGACTTTCCAAATACTGGTTCGCTTCAGCTAAGAAATCTCGATAGAAATTACGAAAAAGTGAACCGCCAGTGCCACCGCGTTCCATAAGCATGCCAACATGCGCCAGCACTGCAGCGCCGTCATCTAATGTTGTAAACCACGTGGGAATCAGTTTGGCGGCTTTGCGAATTCCTTTCGCTCCAAAATTACGAATTGGCGGATTTAAGAACATATGGGCGTTATTGACTATCGCCGCCCGAATCGCTTTGGGCAAGTCGATACTCTCTGGACAATTGGCAATTGTCCAAGTAATCCCATTCGGCGCCATTGGCCCACGCCACAGCCTCCCCACTTCAAAAGCAGCGCGATCTGTACGTAGGTCAGCCCCTTGTTGTTGCGTATCAATGACGTAAACGTACTCGTCATCGTATCCGTGGGCTGCTAAATAATGTCCACCAAAGTGAATTCCAGCCGTGAAATAATCTAGATAGTAAGCATCAATGCGAACCGCCACTGGCTGGCCCGCATCAATAAAAGTTTTGACGTTTTGCCACGCCTTTTTCTTTGAGCTCGTTTTACGGAACTCAATGTCTAGCCCTAAATTTTTGGCTAACGCTTTAGTGATGTCCTCAGGCCTAGGTCGTCCGCCAATAAATGGGAGCGGCATATTTTTGAAGTTCAACACCGCAAACCCTAGCCCCTCCCCAAGGCCAAACAACATGGGCTCACTTAGATTTATGCCACAGTGCTTTAGCAAGTTGCCGGTTGCCATCGTCTCACAGTGCTCACCTTTGAAAGGTGTAAAGTCAGGAATTAGCATTAGGATCTCCTATTCGGACTTATTCAGGTCTACGATGTAAGCCTCAAGCCACTGCATGCGGGCATCTAGCATCGCCAGACTATATGAAAATAACGGCTGTGCAGCAGCAGTCATCGGCTGCGCCTGCTTTGTTAGCTGAACTTGTGCGCGGCGTTGCTGCAATTCCGCCAATTGTGCCTGGAGCGCATGGATAACATCGCTCTGTGCAACTAAGGCCTGATTCGCAAGCCCTAACATAAGCGGAGGATAGGTCTGATAAGGCAAGGCAAGCGCATCTAACGTAGCTTGTTGACAAGCAGCAACACCTTCTTCTGTAGCGCTATAGATTTTTCGCGCTGGTCCACGCCCTTCCGTGGTTTGTAATTCGCTAATAACCAACCCCTGTTTTTCAAGCTTGTTTAGCAAATAGTAAATTGAGGAAAACCCAACCTCAGTCCACGCCCGCATTCCACGTGCATTTAGGACTTGCTCAATGTTGTATCCATGCCGTGGCGCTTCCACGATCAGGCTCAAAATAGCAAATTCTGCGTTTTTCATATATTCCAATCTTTATTATTCTAAATTGAGAATATATTATTAAAGGCAAAGAGTCAATCAGATAGCGGCTGAAATCAACAACGTCTTCGGCTAGCTCTTCTGAGAGCTGTGAGTATTGCGCCTTGCTTAGTTAGCCTCAGTTCTGGATGAGTTTCAAAATTTCTGGGTTACACATGATGGTTCTTGGACGCAAATTTAGCAAATGAAGCGAATTAGCACGAATGCCAAGTAAAAATTCGTTTTATTCGTGTGAAAAAAATAGATGAAGTTACCTTGAAGCATGGGCGTTTCAAGTGTGTTATCCGGAATTCAGGTTAGTTAAATAAAAAAGGCGCGATCAGTTGACCGCGCCTTTTTGAAACAAATTATGTTTGACTAGTTATTGCCGCCTGAGCCACCAGTTGGGAGTGTGCTCCCTTCTGGCAACTGGAACAGATATGGGCTATTCGCTGGAACCAACATCACTTCGACGTTGTCGCCTAGCTGCTCAACATATTCGTATTGCAACAGATCAGGATTGGATTCAAGTGCAGCACCAATTTGCTCAAGTGCAGATGCCTCAGCTTCTGCTTCAATGATGCGCGCCTTTGCACGACCCTCAGCTTCAATAACAGCCGCATCTGCCAAACCTTGGGCTTCTGCCCGGCGTTGATCCGCTTCTTGGCGGCGCTGTTCAACAACAAACTGAGCACGCTCTGCTTCTTGTTCAGCAACCTGCTTTTGTTCAATTGAAGCTGCATATTCAGCCGTAAACGTGATGTTACGCAACAGGAAACGATCTAGCACCAACCCATTTTCTAAAAGAATAGCGGCTAGTTCCGTTTGAATTTCTTCAGAAAGCTCATTCCGGCGCACACTGTACACGTCAGCAACACCAAACTGAGATACAACATCCCGAATAACCCCGCGCACAGCTGGGCGCACCAATCCGGCCGTATAGTTACTTTGCCAGTTGATGTGCACATCAACAACCTGAGTTGGGTCAACCGCGAAAATTACCGTCGCATCGATGAAAACTTCCTGCCCATCAGCCGTCCGCGCAGCAACAGAGTCATTCCCTTCGATTTGGCCTTCACCAGCAGAACCGGACATCGTATATTCAGACTTTGAAATCGGATATTTGACGACACGCTCAAAGAACGGCAGCACAAAGCTTAGGCCTGGATTCAGTGGTTCATCACGCACTGCGTTATCAGCCAGATAGTTAATGACTACCCCGCGCTCATTGGGTTCAACAGACACAATTGAGGCCCCGGCAACGGTTAGCCCCAGTGCCAAGATCACTGCCCCAATTACCATCCCAAACGAGCCAAAGCGGCCACCGTTTCGCGACCTAAACACAGCAAAAAAGATGCTGGCAACAACTAACAACCAGGCTATTGTCGCTAAAAAGCGAATAAAAGCAGCAACGGTCATTTTTATATTTCTCCTTTATGGTTTCAACTTAGCGTTTATGAACGACTAATTGACTTCAATATACAGTCGATTATAGCAATCTGTACTCTTGAAAAGTAAGAGGACTGAAGTCAGTTGTTCAAGGTTACGTTTCATCCTAACGCTAACGCGTATATAAAACATTAGACACGTCGATTCTTCATCAAAACTTTAGGTTTTTTGTGTTCGTGGTTTTAGTCAAGCTGCGAACTTACTCGTA
>JAHDBS010000212.1 GCA_020630225.1 Anaerolineales bacterium
TCACCATCTTCAGCATCATCGCTGGCGTGCTGATTATTATCAGTTCGGTGCTGGCAACCCGCTTCGCCCGCATTCAAGAGGCAGTCTATTTCAAAGTCTTAGGCGCTAAAGGCCGCTTCGTACTGCGCGTCTTCGCAATGGAAAATGTATTTATCGGCTTGGTCGCAGCGGGGCTGGCGCTGGTGCTGTCCCAGCTTGCCGCGTGGCTGCTGGTCACCCGCGTCTTTGAACTCGACTACACCGCGTATGTCGGCTCTAGTCTGGTGTTGATGCTGGGAACGGTGAGCTTGGTGGTGGCAGTTGGCCTGCTGGCGTCGATGGGGATTTTGCGGCAGAAGCCGATTGAATTTTTGAAGGGGAGTAGTGCGGAGTAGGCGTATATCATCTAAATCTATAATCCACATATGTCCACAACTAAAGATCTCTCAAATCTATATAGTGCTCGAATCAAAGAATGGTGGAAAAGCGAATCTAGCTGGATCAGCCTAGACGACTACACGATTGTTTTACAACATGTTGCAGCTAGTATTCACAAACGGGGAAATCGCAAATTCTCTGACAAAAATTTCAAGCGCTTTATTAGAAAAACAAATATTGATTTCGATCTAAAGAAATTGTCAGTGTCATCGTTAGTTTATAAAGACAGACATACTTGGAAATTTGCTGATGCTGAAATTATGCAATTTCTAGCGGCGCATCAGTTAGTAGCTCAGCATGAGCCAAGCGCATGTACAACTGACTTGATGCTAGATGTAGTCTTAGAAGATCCAAATCTCTTTGAATTAGCAGCAATCCACTTTAGAAAAGGAGGAATTCCTCAAAATTTTCTCAAAGCCAGACGCACAATAAGCGACATTTCCGAATTACAAGCTAACAAGAACAAACTCTGGCTAGCAATTTTGGATGGCATTGATTTGTCTAACATGGATTTATCTTCCCTAAATCTCTCAGGCTCATCATTGCGAAATACAAACTTTGAAAACAGTAATCTAAAGAGCAGCTACCTTGCACAAGCAGATCTTAGCAACGCCAATCTGACAAATGCTGATATCTCATCATCGTGCTTAGTCAACTCAGATTTTGAAAGTGCCAGCCTTGTGGGTGCAAATTTACAAGGCATAGACTCAGGTAGAGCTTCGTTTCAACACGCGAATTTGGATCACGCCAACTTACAAGGTGCATATTTGTTAGGTTCAACTTTCCGAAATGCAACCCTGACAAATGTTGACTTTTCCGATACAAACTTAGTTGCAGCCGTATTCAATTACGCTAATGTCAGCGGCGCCAATTTTGACAACGCACTGTGTCATAGCGCTAGGTTTATTGGTGTGAATCTAAATAGCACGAATATACACCTAGCCAAAACGTCTTTCTAATCACAATAGAAGTCATTCTGCTCATTCATTTGGCGGTGTTCAAACATCGCGCATGTTGAAGGTCACGTCAGGTTGTCGTGGTTATGGTTGTGCGGTCAAACCCATCGGTGGCAGACGGTTTACAACGTTGATTTGAATGACCTTTGCGATTGATCGGGTCGCTGAGACGCCACACCGTGGACGTCTCTACGGTTGTTTTATAACCACATTCGAACGGGGAAATGTTGGTGTGGTGCGTTAACGGTATATGACGTTATTCAAAAACAAATATCGGATTGAATCGACGCGGTTGCGGGGGTGGCGGTATGACGATGTTGGGTGTTATTACGTGACCATTTGCACGCATCGGCGGGCGCATTATTTTGGGCGTGTGGTGCAGGGTGACATGCAATTGTCGGCGATTGGGGACATCGTGGCGCGAGAATGGATGCGCACGGAAGAATTACGCGCCAACGTGGCCTTGGATGAATGGATCATCATGCCAAATCATTTGCATTTGATTTTTCATTTGACGCATCGGGTTGGTGAGAAACAGGGATATATTCCAGACCCAACATTGCAAACCCTAAACGCATCCAACACATGGCAGGCCAACAGCATGGGATCGATCATTGGGCGGTTCAAATCGGTGTGCACGCATCACATTCGTAAATCCATTGACGCCGAATTTGCATGGCAACCCAGGTTTTACGAACGCATCATCCACACCGAAGAATCATTACAACGCGCCCGATATTACGTCCAACAGAACCCCATAAATTGGCACAAAGACCGCAACAACGCACCCGGTTTATACATGTAGAGACGTCCACGGTGTGGCGTCTCGGCGGTCATTACGATTCAAAATACCCATCTGTTTAACGGTGTTCAGACATCGCACATGTTGAAGATTACGTCAGGTTGCCATCGTTATCGCGGTACGGTCAAATCCGTCATTTGCAAACGTTTGACAACGACAATCTGAACGTCCCTTTGTGATTGATCGGGTCACTGAGACGCCACACCGTGGACGTCTCTACGGGTGGTGATTTTGGATTCGTTGGGAATCAAAAAACGGCGTTGGGTCTTAATGATCTAACGCCGTTTTTTGATGCATCATGTGGTTATTTGGGAGGGATGGCTACTTATCTTCGCTATTGGCTGGCGCGGGTCCCATCATTGACACTAAAACGCCACTATTCTGTGTATCCGACAAGTCAACATATTGACCATCCTTTGTTGCCAACTGGGTATATAAATCCAGAAATAAGATTGCATCAAACCCTGCTCTGAACATTACAGGCACGGTTGGCCATTGATCCACAATTGTTTGTTCGATTTGAAAATCAAACCCACTGCAAATCGCAACCTTGTCATTTTTAGTGATGAAACTATCTTTGGTGTGCAGTTGGCAGCACAGAGCATCAAATCCGTCTTGAAACGCAGTCGGCAAGTTTTGCCAAAGCGCCGTTATTGGCTGTATTTGTGTCGGAGCATTTTCAAAATCTTGCACAACCTCATTCCCTTTTGTAAAGCAAAAGCTAGGAGTTGGAATTTGAAAGTATGCTAGCGAATCAACGCCCATTGATGAGTCAAGTCGCGATTCTGGTAAGACATCTACAATTGCTTTTGGATATTCATCCTCAATCCTGAATTCGTTGTCAGCAGAATTGTACTTACAACAAATCATCAGATTTCCTAGCGTGATGTACGTGTTCGATTCGTCATCTGTTGTCGCCGCATCAAACTTATAACTCATTGGCAATGTCTGGGCTGCATAGTATTGATACGAGCTAGCATTCCCAAACACTCTGTCATCATTACATTCCGCCCACCACATACACTCTGCTACTTTGTAGCTGTGGTCTACAGTTTTGCCAGCAATATGGGTCAACTCGTGCACAATAGTACTGACTTTGGACGTCATGCCACAAAACGGAAGCACCTCAAATTGTTTTTCACAAAGTGTAATTGTCCAAACGCCATGACTACTCATTGCAATGTCGCCATTTTTTTGATTACAGACCTTATATTGACGCATTTGATCCAAATCATAGAAAAGCACATTTTGGACATCAAATAACCCTGCTGCAATATTGTCAAAAACAGTTCGAACTGTCTGTATATTTTCTGGAGTGTTGTCCCCAAACCAACGATTAAAGGTCTTAATCTCAGCATCGATTGCTGTTCCAACTGCTAGTCGATCCAACGCTTGCAAACACCCCCAGATATAAATACTTGTGCCGATGTGCACTTGCCACAACTCCGCTTCTTGCTTGAGAGTTGCGTTTCGGAATCCGATTTTACATGGATGTTTTGGGCCATATGGTTCCACCATAGCTGGTGACGCTAACACTTCAGGGTTGTCTTGAATTTCGTTCATCGTTTTGCTCACTTGCTTGTTATCCAATGTCACACACGGCTTTCGTACATGCAACGGTGTTGTTTCTAAATTGAATAAAATACAGTGGCGTAACAGACGTACCAGTTGCGCCACTGTATTTATAAAGACGACTTGTCATTCATGAGCGATTGCAATCACTTGGAAGTGACAGCGTTCAAAGTCATCATCATCTGGTTGGGCAATTTGCACCTTGCTCTCTTTGCTATTGAGGTTTGGCCAAACTTGAGCTTGACGTAAGTTTTTGCGCGGGTTGTGTTCTGCCAGCGCTAATACAATTGGTGGGTTTTCATCATTAAAGTAGCCGGAATCCCATGTGATGGTGTAAGTTGCATTCAAATCACGTTTAACATCGGTTATACCCGCAGTAAATTCTTTGTGACGACCAAAATCATTAACGTGGCCGCAAGCAATATCAAAGTGATTTCCATTGCCATGCCCCTCTACCTGCCCAATGACCACAACATTGAAGCTCGCACTGCGATGATCACCTTCAGCATTGAACGACTCTAATACCGCTTGGGTTTTGGTGACTTTACTGACAACAACTGATCGAAATACAGCGGTTGCTTCTTTTTCGCTGTGCTGTACCAGCGTCACAACAACGGTTGGCGGCGTAATAAAGCGTTTGCCGAAGTCAAGTTGGTAGCGCCCAGGGATATCAGACGAAATTGTGGCGCCGTCATAGTTAATCGGCAGGCTAAGTCCTTCGTCGGTATCTGAAACCATACAAGCCACAATCCCCAAATTGTTGACATCAGCATCAACTTTGGTGCCTCCACTGACAGCCAAAAAACCGTAGGGAATGCGCTGGCGCCCCAAGTTTTCTGAACCATCTTGATCATAAGTATCAATGTGAACCTTCTCGCGCACTTCGTTATCACGGGTTCCACGTTGATTGATCCGCACTTGTTTCTCACTGGATGCAATGGCAGTTGCAACAACCGACGGGCTGTCTTTAAAACCCCGGTCAAAGCTGATAATGCTGTGTCCTTCTGCTTCGTCAAAAATTTGGTATACATTGGCATGTTCTATCGCTGTATTTAGGCGAATGTGGCCGTTATCGTTTTCTGTAGTGCCATAGGCAATATTGAACTCACTCATTAGGTTACGTTGTCCTTTTTGGTTGATTACTAAAGGTGTGTGAATTAGAACGTTCTTCTAAGAAGCTAAGCTTTTCCGCCAACCCCTCATTAGCTAAATCATATTTGAGCCAAAGTTTTTATTTCGGGACATTAGAGCAAGTAATTACCATTTACACCCGAATTTTTCGGGCAATAATGGTAATTACAAATTTATTTAAACTGTTGCAAGCTGAGCACAGACTAGGTAAAGCAGAGACGGCTCAGTGAGCCTCTCTGCAATGTAATCACTTAAAACAAAAAAGCCCACGCATTCACGTAGGCTTTTGCTGAAGCCATTGTTATGGAGATCCCGCTGGCTTCAAATGTTCCTTCTGGGTGCGCCTTGGTTTCCCAAGGCGCGATCCCAATCAGGAGCTGATCGCGTGCGCCACACTGCACGCTTTTTCGGCGGTCGCAGCGCAATCATGTTCGACACTTATGGTTGCATTGATGGTGGAATAAGCACCTTGTCAATTACGTGGATGATACCGTTTGAGCCTTCAATATCGGCTGTAATTACGGTGGCATCGTTGACCATAATCGTGTCACCATCGACAGTGATTTCAAACGTTTCGCCCAGGACTGAGGTGCCAGACGCCATTCCAGCGACTGCATCTGATGGAACGCGCCCTGCAATCACGTGATAGGTCAGAATTTCGCGCAATTGGTCTTCGGTCAAGCTTTCGAGCAACCCTTCTGGCAGTGCTTCGAACGCGGCGTTAGTTGGGGCCAATATCGTTACCGGGTCATCACCTTGGACCACGTCTACTAGGTCAGTCGCAATTACTGCATCTACCAAGATGGTGAAGCTGTCGTCTGCCATGGCAATGTCACCGACAGTATCCATTGCACCCATTGCTGCATCTGCATATGAAGGTGGAATAAGCACTTTATCAATCACGTGGATGATGCCATTTGAGCCTTCAATGTCAGCGGCGACAATGGTGGCATCGTTGATCATCACGGTGTCGCCATCAACAGTGATAGTAAAGTCTTCACCCAATACTGAGGTGCCTGCGTCCATGCTGACAACTTCGTTGGCGGTCACCCGACCTGGCACAACGTGGTACGTCAGGATGTCGCGCAGTTGGTCTTCGGTCAAGCTTTCGAGTAAGCCTTCTGGCAAAGCGGCAAAGGCGTCATTGGTTGGGGCAAAGATAGTAACTGGATCTTCACCTTGGACCACATCAACTAAGTCGGTTGCGATTACAGCGTCTACCAAAGTCGTAAAGCTGTTGTCTGCCATGGCAATGTCACCGACGGTGTCAAAGTCTGCCGTAGCAAGTGAAGGTGGAATAAGCACCTTGTCGATCACATGGATGATGCCGTTCGAGCCTTCAATGTCTGCCGTCACAATATTGGCGTCATTGATCATCACCTTGTCACCATCTACAGTGACCTGTAATTTTTCACCTAAGACTGAGGTGCCTACGGCCATACTGGTGACGTCTTCAGCCATTACCCGACCTTCGACAACATGGTAGGTCAGAATGGTGCGTAGCTGGTCTTCGGTCAAACTTTCCAACAAGCCTTCTGGCAACGCTTCAAAAGCGGCATTGGTTGGGGCAAATACGGTAACTGGCTCTTCACCTTGGACAACGTCTACTAGGTCAGTGGCAATTACGGCATCCACCAAGATGGTGAAGCTGTCGTCTGCCATGGCGATGTCACCTACGGTGTCTAGCATTGCAGTGGCAATTGAAGGTGGAATAAGCACCTTATCGATCACGTGGATAATGCCATTTGAGCCTTCAATGTCAGCGGCAATCACCGTCGCGTCGTTGACCATAATCGTGTCGCCATCAACTGTAATCGTGAAGTCTTCACCCAACACTGAGGTGCCGGTAGCCATGCCTGCAACAGCCTCGGCTGGCACACGCCCTTCAACCACGTGGTAGGTCAAAATAGTGCGCAGTTGGTCTTCACTAAGGCTTTCAAGTAAGCCTTCTGGCAGGGCTTCAAAAGCAGCATTGGTTGGGGCCAACACGGTGACGGGATCATCCCCTTGGACAACATCAACCAAACCAGTGGCGATGACGGCATCTACCAAGATGGTGAAGCTATCGTCTGCCATGGCAATGTCACCCACGGTTTGGCTAGCTGCAGCTAATTCCTCTGCAATTGAAGGTGGTACAAGCACTTTGTCAATGACATGGATAATGCCGTTTGAGCCTTCAATATCGGCGGCAATCACAGTCGCATCATTGACCATGATGGTGTCACCATCGACCGTAATTGTGAAGTCTTCACCCAAGACGGAGGTGCCCGTTGCCATGCCTGCGACGGCTTCAGCTGGAACGCGACCTGCGACAACGTGATAACTCAGAATGGTGCGTAGCTGATCTTCCGTCAGGCTTTCGAGCAACCCTTCTGGTAATGCTTCAAACGCTGCGTTAGTTGGGGCTAGCACCGTCACTGGGTCATCGCCTTGGACAACTGTATCGAGGCCGGTTGCCAAGACTGCATCGACGAGCATTGTAAAGCTGTCGTCTGCCATTGCAATGTCACCCACGGTGGGTTGCGGCACTTCAGTTGGTTCTGGTTCGGCAGTTGGTTCGACTGCAACAGTAGGTGGTGGCGGTTCAGGCGTTGGGTCTACAACAGCGCCGCCACAGGCTGTCGCAAAAATGGCAACAATAAGCGCCATCAGAATGGTGGTATATCGTTTCGTGTTCATCAATCATGCTCCTAATGATTTGTAAGTTCAGGTTTCGCTGTGCTGTCCAAAGCTGGATCAGCGCTGCGTTACTGTGGATTACGGAGCACATGCGCAGTTGCATCTGCAATTTATGAACGATTTAGGCGTTGTTTAGCTAGCACTTATATTCGGCGATACAGCGCTCTTTGGTGCTTTCCACTTATATAGGCGAATTTTTTGCAGGTTGGAGAAGATGAGTGAAGGATGAGTTGCA
>JAHDBS010000213.1 GCA_020630225.1 Anaerolineales bacterium
GCAGAGCTGAAATTCAAGCCATCATGCGACAGCCGATACATATTCTTGCCATAGTATTCCGTTACAAGATGGAGGAGTTCGCCATCAAAGAATACCCGTGGATATTGCTGCATCTGTGGGTGGTCAATTTCACGATCACAGGGGCAGCTATCGCAATGGAACTGACAGGTTGGGTTTTCTAAGCTGAAGGTGTCCCCATTGTCATAACTACGATAGATAACGGTACACCCTGGAAACTCGACTGGATCACCACAGGCATCCACCACGCCAGCAGACTGATGGCTCGCGTGCAGATAGCTCCACAATTCCCCGTTACTCATCCGAATGGTTTCTGACTCGCCCAACGGTAACCCAGTAATCGGAACTGACACTCGAAAGTCTGCTTTCCCTTCCCAATAATCAGCCAAGGTGGGATGCCCATTCGCGCCTGGCGTAGGTTGAATAATGAGTTGTGGCAGTGCTGTAGGATCGCTAGCCGCGGCTACTGTTGCTGTCGGCGGAGCTTCTGTCTGCGTAGGGAATGGCGTTACCGTAGGTGGCCGTGGCGTATTGGTATTAACCGCCAATTCTGGCGCCGGTAGTGTGGGGGACGGAATTTCTTGGGTTGAACATGCACTTAGTGTGGCGAAAATAAAAGTTGTGCACCAAAGCAGAATAAATCGAGAAGTCATTGGTCCAATTATTACAAAGATTTAAGCTGCGTTCACCTATTCTCCATAAGTTCTTTACAATCGCTGGCTACACTATAAGTAGCTTATACGAACATCTTTCTCCCGGAACGCAAGTTCCATCCTCCTGTCGAAGGCGCGCTATGGTTGATGGCGCGCCTTTTTGATTACAATCAATAGATGCAAACATACACTCATTTTTTGCTGACCAAAGCCTTAGACAGCAGCCTGAAAGCCAATGGCGCAACGCCAGAAAGTAAAGCACTGCTGCTTGGCTCTGTTGCACCCGACTTGCCTTTATATGGGTTAACGTTTCTGTACCCTCTTTGGAAGCGCCAAACTACAGGGCAAGACACTGGCACATCGCTACGCCATTTGTTTGAGCATATGTATTTCAATGACAAACGTGTGGCGAGCGTGCACAGTTTCTTTCATTCCCCATTCCCGCTTACCATGCTGCTCATTGCAGGTTATGTTGGTCGACGTTCGCGCATTGGCCGCTGGCTACTTTGGTTTGCCACTGGCTGCGCACTGCATACTTTGCTCGACATTCCAACGCACCATAATGATGGCCCGTTATTACTTTGGCCGTTTGACTTCAAGACACGTTATTTATCGCCAATTAGTTACTGGAACAAAGAACACTATGGTGGCATCGTCAGCCGCATTGAGCATATTGTGGATTTGGGGATTCTGATTTGGTGGGTGTGGAAGTAAGCAATAAAGCCCTATTTCACTGCAAATAAAAGCAAATACTGTTGAGAGCGCCCACCCAACGCTATAACGTAGCGCCCCGAGGCACTAAGTCCAATAACGCTATGCAACTCCTCTATAAAGCCTACACATCGTGTATAGCTTGGTTTTCCTTGGGCATGTAAATCAAGACATGTATCTTCCCGATGCGTGACAACGAGGGTGTTGTCTATTCCGTGAACACCAACAGCTCTCAAATAGGGCACTGTTGCTAAGGTTGTCATTTCTCTAGTTTGGATATCCCAACTATAAATTGTGTCATCAACAACATGAGCAACTAATTGGTCGCTACCAGAGATATGACTACAGCAATAGTCATCACTCCCTCCAGGCTCAATTACAGTTATGACTAAGTCTGGGAAGAGTGTTATTTCTAAAATATCCCCAACTGCTGAAACGGCGACTGCTGTTTCTTCTTCAAAAAATTGGATGTCAACAAACTGATGCTCTGTCTCAGATTGCACATCTATCTTCGTCTCCCTTTGCAGGTCAAATAACTGGAGTACATTCCCATTCTGGGTATAAGACAGCATGTGCTCTGAATTAGGGCTAATTGCAATCTGATCGCCCATCACCGTCAGAGTTTTCTGCATCTCTTGAAGTTTACTATCCCAAAGTTGAACTTGATATACCCCTGCACTCTCGATGACAATCCCAACAGCATCACCATTGGCTTGATACTCAATATCTGTAATTTTGCCCGCAAACTCTTTTTCTTCAGCTTCTAACTGCGGTAAATAAACAATCGATATAAGGTTTCCTAACGCGATCATGAATTCGTCTTGCGCTGGATGCATATCGGAAACAAAACGTCTACACCAAAAAGGGGCTTCTAAAACTTCAAACCCGCAATTTATAGTGTTCTTATCCCAATACACCACTTCTTCAGAATTCCCAGCAGTGATAACTGGGCGTTCTGTAGAGCTCAAATACAGGTGATGTTTGTCTGCAGGTAGCCAACCAAGGAAAATGGAAACAATACTAACGCTAATAAAGAGTTTTAGTTCTGTATTAAGCGCAACTGGCGGATCTATTCTGAAGCAGGCATAGAAAATCGCGATCACTAGTAACAATACGGATACCCAAATGCCATATCCCTGCCCCCAGAGGTATGTTGGCGTGGCTTTTGAACTAGCCTCCCATCCCAAAAAAATCAAGACAGACAGCCTGCAGGCAAATGGCACAAAAAGAGTGGCGAGCAACACATTGCTCATCCAAGCACGCCGCAGCAAAGGCTTTTTTGAGTGATCTTTCTGCCGCATCCACATTCGGCGAGCAAAAATAACAATAGGCAAAGCAATAGAGAGAAAAAGGTTCAAAACAAGTATATTCGCTGAAAAACGCGAGCATTCAGGATGCAAAGATTGTAAGTTGCCAATTCATTTTTACCCAACGCACAAGTACCGAACTCCCTATTTCTAAACACTTCATTTTTCCATCCGAATCCAAACGGAACCATAACGTCCGCTGTACATACAATTTACGAAGCATGCAATAAGATAACTTTACGCAAAGTTATCTGCAAAAAATCATGTTGCTGCAGCACAGCAGAAATATTTTTTTGAATTGACGGCAAAATTTTTAGAACCAAACGCTAACCCTACGGTGCTGAAATTGTGAAAAACTTAGCGTTAACTGGCTTTAGTAACCACACGTAACCTTTTGCGTGGCAATCGAAACTCTATGATGCGTGCCACTTCCGAACAACCCAGTGCTTATATCCCACGTGACCGTCGCCAAGCCTTACTTGACGGCACTCCTTTACCGAGTCGGCTGACCGGTTGTGCATTATTTGCAGACATTTCAGGTTTCACTCCACTCACAGAAGCCCTAGCAAACGAGCTCGGCCCGCAACGCGGGGTTGAGCAACTTACCATTTACCTTAATGAAGTGTTTGATGCACTCATCTTTGCCCTCCATGATTACGGTGGCGCAGTCATTGGATTTAGTGGTGATGCAATTACCTGCTGGTTTAGCAACGACGACGGCCACCGCGCCGCTGCGAGTGCGTTGGCAATGCAAACTGCTATGCAGCGCTTTGAAGCCGTTTCATTACCATCAGGGCGCACCCTTCCGTTGGCAATCAAGGTTGCTATTGCGGCAGGCAGCGTTCAGCGCTTTGTCGTTGGAACAGCCGACCACCGCCTTATTGATGTCGCTGCTGGCACAACGCTAGAAAACCTCGCAGCAGCAGAACATCAGGCCCAAACCCGAGAAATTATTGTTGACAACTCAGTGCTTGAACAAATTGGTCATGAGTTGTTTCTATCAGAAATTCGCACTGATCAGGGCCGCCGCTTTGGTGTTCTAACGGGCCTACGCGATGCAGTCCCAACTCAGCCTTGGTCAGAAGCATCGGCCAATGCCCTGGATCTTGAAGCAGCAACACCTTGGTTGCTGCCCCCCGTGGCAAAACAGCTTGACGCTGGGAATGGTGAGTTCCTCGCTGAGCTTAGGCCTGCAATTGCCCTGTTCATTCGCTTTACAGGGATTGCCTATGACGATGACCCTGACGCAAGCGAAAAGCTCAATAGTTTCATTGTTGCCGTTCAAAAACAACTCAATCGATATGGCGGCAGCCTTATCCAGCTTACGTTGGGTGACAAAGGTAGCTACCTTTATGCCGCTTTTGGGGCGCCCATTGCCCACAAAGATGATGCCGCTCGTGCGGCAACAGTCGCGCTCAATGTGCGTGACCTCGCGAACGAGCTTCCTTATATAGACGCCATTCAGCTAGGCATCACCCGCGGACGCATGCGCACTGGCGCTTATGGTGGTCGGCATCGCCGAACCTATGGTGTTTTGGGAGACATGGTCAACCTTTCAGCGCGTCTGATGACCCATGCCACCGCCGGCGAAATTCTGATTACGGCAACAGTCGAACAAGAGCTTGGCCCAGCATTCGAAGTTACGTCACTTTCGCCAATCAAGGTAAAAGGCAAGACAGATCCGATTGTCATTGCACGTCTCGACAGCAAAGCCAAGGTCAACCCTGCATTGCTGCAAACCGACGATCTTTCAATGCCGTTGCTTGGGCGCAACTCTGAATTATCACAATTACAGACTTATCTAATGAAAGCCTCGCGCGGCAACGGTCAAATTGTGGCTGTAACTGGCGACGCTGGCATTGGTAAATCGGTCTTGGTCTCTTCTTTCCTACGCCAATTACCAGCGGGAATTTTCAAGCTTCTTAGTGGGAAAGCCGAAGCGTGGGGGCAAAAAGACTCTTATCTCATTTGGCAAGATGTATGGCGAAACTTGTTTGAGCTTTCTCCGGACCAGCCCTATGAAGTGCAGCTTGCACAGCTAGACATGATGCTGTCCGCAATGGATCCCGCATTACTCAGTCGCCTGCCACTCCTTGGTTCAGTTGTTAATCTGAGTATTCCTGACAACCGTCTCACCAGAACTTTTGATGCAAAGCTGCGCCGCACAGCGCTAGAGTCGCTACTTGTTAGCGTGCTCGCCGCAGCAACCCAGAAACGCGCAATGGTGATAGTGCTTGAAGACGTGCAGTGGATCGACTCATTGTCAGCAGATTTACTGCAAACAATTGCCACTGCCATCCATTCCTTACCAATTCTGCTGATCTGCGTAGAGCGAATTGATGGTAGCGAAGCAGCGCAATCTAACAAACTGCAACAGCATGACCATTTCACGCAAGTGGCAATAACTCCGTTGTCTAAAGAACACGTGCGTGACTTCATTTTGCATAAGGCGCGCGCTATGGGGTGTGGTCGATTAGAACCTGCCACGCTTAGCTCTCTAACCGACTTTATTGCGGAACGCACTAGTGGCAATCCGTTCTTTATTGAAGAAATTTTCAACTACCTTGGCGCTAAAGAGATTGATGTCAGTGACGTCAATGCAGTGACCAATGTAGACCTCCCCGCAACCGTACACAGTCTGATGCTCAGCCGCATTGATCAGTTAGCCGCTAGCCAGCAAAGTACGCTCAAAGTTGCCAGCGTCATCGGTCGAATGTTCCGCGCCATGATGGTGCAAGCCATCATGCCAACCAACACAGACGAGAGTAAATTGATGGTCGACTTGGATCATCTGGTACTCAATGAACTAACCTTGGTGGATAACGGTGCAGGAGAGCTAAGCTACCTCTTCCGCAACTTGGTCACGCAAGAAGTGGCCTATAACAATTTGCCATATGCCATGCGGGCACGCTTGCATGAACGCATTGGGCATCAGATTGAAGCAGAATTCCCTGACAGCCTAACTTTGTATTTAGATTTACTGGCCTATCACTATGGGTTCAGTGAGAACAAGACTAAAAAACGCCACTACTTGCTGGCTGCTGCCGACAAAGCCGAGCACGAATATAGCAATCAAGCGGCGTTGGCGTACTTGCAGCAAGCACTGCCGCTTGTAGAAGACGAAGATCACTTTGGCGTGTTACGCCGCATTGGCAAGCTACACGAACTGCACGCCAACTGGGACGACGCGCACGAATACTATGGCCATGCGCAAACCGTTGCGAAAAAATACAATGCAACAGCCGACTTTGCCTGGGCACAGTTAGATCAAGCTGACCTACACCGCAAGCGCGGTGAATATCCCGAAGCAACAACGTTACTCGAAGAAGTCCGGGCTACCTTCACAGACTTAGATGATCAAGAAGGCATGGGGCAAACCTTACACATTATGGGGACGCTCTCGGCTCAGAGTGGCAATCTTGAACAGGCTGGCAAACTCTATCGAGAAAGCCTTGTCATTCGGGAAGCACTTGGTGACAAGAAAAACATTGGTGCACTACTCAGTAACCTTGGAATTGTTGCGCGTTACAGCGGCAACTATGACGAAGCACGCGCATTATATGAACAGTCCCTTATCCCGCGTCGCGAACAGGGAGACAAATGGGCAATTGGCGTATCCCTTAGCAACCTTGGCAATGTCGCGCTAGATCAGAAAGATTTTGCAACAGCCAAGTCAAGCTTAGAACAAGGTCTCCAAATGGTTCGTGAAGTTGGGGATCGGCAATTTATTGCGCTCAACCTCAACAATCTTGCCAATGTCCAGCGTGACATGGAAGACTACGGCGGTGCCAAGCGCAGTTTTGCGGAAGGGTTACGCCTCAACCGCATGCTCAATGACAAATGGGGGCTAGTTTATTTGCTGGAAGACATCAGCATTATGCAGGCCCGGAATGGCAACTCTGAACAAGCTTTGAAAATGGTTGGCGCGGCTAATCAACTACGGACTAACATCAACACACCACGTTCAGAAGCCGAGCAAACAAAACTAGACACTGGAATAGCACACGCCACAGGTGCTATCTCGAAAGCAATGCAGTCACACTTATTGGAACAAGGGGCTGCAACCGAATTGGGCGAATTAGTTTCTGACATATTAGAACAATTCGAAACGGTATAACGTTCCACCGCGCATTGGTAGAGGTACTTACACCATGAAAGACAGACTAGCCAGCTGGGTAGATTTGCGAGAAGGAGAAGGCAAGCTATTCTCATTAATGGCATTGCATTCGATGCTATATGGGAGTGGACAGTCTTTTCTTTACACCGCTGCCACTGCTATTTTTCTTGCGCAATTTGACAACATCGCCTTGCTTTGGGCTTATGTTGCCATTGGTGCCATTTCATTGGTGCTAAGCAGCATTTTGTCCGTCATCCAAAAGCGATTATCATCAAATTTCCTGTTCAGAACATTACTCATTACCGTCACAATTGTCTGTTTTGCGTTTTGGTTCGGTCTGCGTTTTACCCCAGCACTTTGGATTGTTTTCATCCTTATGGCGTGGGAACGAATTGAATATACATTCACCCGTCTAGAGTGGTTAGGCATTCAGGGAGAATTGCTAACCATACAACAAGGCAAGCGCATGTTAGGCGCGCTAAATTCCATTGAAATGGTTGGGAAAGTCGGCACCTATATTGCGATGCCATTCTTGCTAGCAGTTATTCCCACCCGTGATCTATTGCTTGTTGGCGCAATTATTTTTGGCGCAATTTATGTCTTGCTTGAAATTCTGTTGCGCATGGACGTCAATTCAGAGCAGAGTGAAGACGCTGCAACTGAAGCTACCACCGCAACTACTGCTCAAGACACAGAGCAAAAAAGCTGGCTTCAAGACGGTTACTTGCTAAGCATTTTTGCCTCAGTCGGGCTACTGATTATGCTGCAAATGACTATTACATTTGGGGTCTTTAGCGGTATTCAACTACGCTTTCCTGGAGAAGCACAAGTTGCAAGCTTCATCTCGGCGTACTATTTAGCCGTTTATTTTGCGGTCTTCTTTGTGGGTCCTTTTACACAGCCACTACTTCGACGTTTTGGTCTCGGCTTTGGCTTTTCAGTCCTGCCCATTACGGTTGGTTTG
>JAHDBS010000214.1:0-1230 GCA_020630225.1 Anaerolineales bacterium
TATGCGTCAATTGGGCAGCTGCTTGCCATTACGCTAGGGCCACTGGCAGCTGGTGCGCTTTACACTGCAAACAATCAGTCATATGACATTGCACTGATTATTTTTACAGCATTGAGCGCACTTGCTGCGGTGGCAATCTTAGGCCTGCGAGAGTAAGCAACTATCCGCCAAAACTGGCCGAACTGAATACCACATGAAATGGCATGCAATAGATAATGACGCCGTTGTACTCTGAAAGATCAACATCCGCTGGGATTTCATAGTTTTGAGCGCCGATATTGCCTTTGAGTTGACCCAAGTCTACATATGGTGCAATGTCACGCTGCCCACTGCCATCAGGATTTGCCACGAGTAAGACATGCAAGTCCGGCCCATTGGTCACTTCAAATGGATCAAAGCGCAAGAAGCGTTCAGCACCCATTTCATAAATCGTTGCCGTGCCACTGCCTTGATGCACAGCATCTGCGCCAACAAAAGTGCCTGTGTGGGTCGCAATCCAGTCTTCGGCAGCATCGTTTTCAGGCATGTCTTCTGCCATCTCTTTGTCATCCATTGCTGCGGCAGCTTCCATAAGTTCAGCTTCAGCGGCAGCCTTCTCTTCATCTGTCATGGCCGCAATCTCTTCTTCAGACGGCATTTCAAACGGAAACGCTTCGGAGACTTCGTTATCAATGAACAATGGAGACGCAAGCCACCACCCAATTGCAGCAATCGCCACAATGGCAATCAATCCGATTAGTTTGACTATGAGGTTACTTTTCACGCAGCACTCCCGTTTTAGCTACCAAAGCTTGCAGAACTAAATGTCACGTGGAATGGCTCACAGTAAATCACAATACCGTTATATAAAGACAAATCTAAGTCCGCTGGAATTTCATAATTCTGCGCCCCAATGTTGCCTTTCAATGCACCGAGATCAACATACTCACCAAAGTCGGCTTGCTTAGTCCCATCTGGATTTGCAACCAAATACACCTTGAGCGCAGGGCCATTTGTGACTTCGAAGGGATCAAAGCGTAGGAAGCGTTCAGCACCCATTTCATAGATCGTTGCGGTGCCACTACCCTGATAAGTCCCGCCTTTCCCAGCAAACGTGCCAGTTCTTGTTGCTACCCATTCTGCGGCAGCTTCATCTTCAGGCATTTCTTCTTCCATTTCGGTGTCTGGCATCTCAGCAGCAGCCTCGACAACAATTGCTTCAGCCGCAGCCTTTTCTTCGTCTGTCATGGC
>JAHDBS010000214.1:1330-7759 GCA_020630225.1 Anaerolineales bacterium
TCAAATGGAAATTCTTCAGAAACTTCATTGTCTAAGAAAAGCGGTGAAGCCAGCCACCAGCCAATTCCGGCAATCGCAATACAAGCAACGAGGCCCGCAATAGCCCCGACAATTTTTAGCATAGTGTTGTTTTTGTTCATCATGTTCCTCTTTCAATTATCTAGGTTTGCTGTCTTAGAGTACACAGGTGTAATGAACCTTACGTAATTCAAAATTACGATTCAAATTTTGCATCCCCGCTTATAATTCGCGTATGAACATTTTGCTAATTGGTGATGGCGGTCGCGAACATGCGATTGCGTGGAAACTCAAAGATTCTCCAGCGCTAAACAGACTGTTTATTGCGCCTGGTAATGCCGGCACCGCAACCTGCGGCACAAATGTAAATCTGAAGCTTAGTGACCCGACTCAGGTGACCCACTTTGCAACAGATAACAAAATCGATTTGGTCATTATTGGCCCAGCTGAACCTGTAGAAGATGGTCTAAGTGACCGGCTCTCAGACGCAGGGATTGCCGTGTTTGCTCCCTCAAAAGCCGCTGGTCAAATTGAATCAAACAAAGCATTTGCGAAAAAATTCCTAACAGACCACAACTTACCCACTGCTCGCTATGCAACGTTTACAGACTATGAATCTGCATGCGAGCACTTAGCAGATTTGGACTATCCGTTTGTCATCAAGGCATCAGGACTAGCAGATGGGAAAGGCGCTGTCTTACCGCAAACATTTACAGAAGCGAAACTTGTCCTACGCGACTTATTACTAGATAACCGATTTGGCAACGCTGGTCATGAGGTCATCATTGAAGAGCGACTAGAGGGTGAAGAAATTTCGCTACTGGCATTTTCAGACGGCACAACGCTAGCCCCAATGCCAACAGCTCAAGACCACAAACGATTACGTGATGGCGGGCTAGGCCCAAACACTGGCGGGATGGGGGCTTTTGCGCCAGTGCCAATCGTCTCTAATGCACTGATCGATACCATCCTCAACGACATTATGCAGCCGACGATTGACGGCATGCGTGCTGCTGGCACGCCATTTATTGGCGTTCTTTACGCGGGGGTAATTTTGACTGAGGACGGCCCTCAAATTTTGGAATACAATGCGCGCTTTGGTGATCCAGAAGCGCAAGTAATTCTGAGCTTGCTGAAGTCCGACTTGTTAGAAATTATGCAGGCTTGTATTGATGGAACCTTAGCTGACAACAAAATCGACTGGTATGACGAAGCAGCAGCCTGCGTTGTCATGGCCGCAGCAGGGTATCCGAATGCCTATGCAACAGGCGTTGCGATTACTGGATTAGAAGACGCGAACACAAAGTTCTCTGAAGTTTTTCACAGCGGCACAGCAACTTATGCTGACACCGTGACCAGTGCGGGCGGACGTGTGCTTGGCGTGACAGGTTGGGGGAAAGACTTCCGAGCAGCTATTGATCACGCTTACCAAGCTGTCGAAAAAATCTCGTTTACAGGCGCTCAATATCGACGTGACATTGGCTCACGCGCCCTCAATGTAGACTAAGCCAGCACAAGCTCTGGCTCTTGATTAACCAAACTATTGGTTTGAGGCAAGGCCTCGCATGGGAAGAACAATCTGAATGCGGTGCCTTGCCCAATAATCGAGTTGACAGCTAAGCCACCGTCATGAGAATTCACAATTCCTAAGACCGCAGCCAACCCTAACCCAGTTCCAGCCTCTTTGGTTGTAAAAAACGGGTCGAATATTTGACCAAGCATCCCTGTTGTCATCCCGACTCCAGTATCTGCTACCTCTACAAACACATACTTACCGGGCGCAGCCTCACTCATCCATTTGAATCCGGGGAGCACAAACTGCTCGTCAATTCTGACAGCGCCTGTATTTACAGTTACGGCACCACGCGTCCCCTGAATTGCTTGCGCCGCATTGATGATGAGATTCATAAAAATCTGCTGCATCTGCGTTGGATCTGCTTTGATGGTTGGCAAATTAGGCCGCAAGCTAGCCACTAGATCCACAGTGTCTGGAATAGATGTTTGGAATAGCGCCAGATTTTCACGTACCAACGTATTCAAACTAATCGATTCAACTGTGAATTGACCTTGACCAGAGTAGGCCAACATTTGCTGAGTCAGATCTGCAGCACGTTTTGCCGCGAATAGCACGCGATCTACATGTTTATGAATTGGACTATCGCTTTCAAGCTTACGACTGATGAGCGACGTTTGCCCTAGCATACCCACAAGCAAGTTATTGAAGTCATGAGCAATCCCACCTGCCAAGATGCCTAAGCTTTCCATCTTTGAGGCATGTAACAACGCTGATTCGGCTTGTTTTTGCTCTGTAACATTGCGAATAAAGCCAATGTAAAACCGCTCGTCATCTTCGGTGTACTCGGTAAACGCCATTTCCAGATTAAGCCCCTTGCCGGATTTATGTAAACCAGGCACTTCGACAAAATCCCAATCTAGCGTGCGTTTACCGGATAGCAAATAACGCGCGAACCCACGCTTGTGAGCCTCTCGCAATTCAACTGGCATGAGTTCTTCAATGGTCTTCCCGACCAAGTCTGCTTGAGAATAGCCAAACATTGGTAATACCGACTGATTCACAAACTGCACAATGCCACGATCATTTAACACGACAATAGTGTCTTTGGTCGTCTCTGTAAACCGACGGTAGCGCGCTTCACTTTCCGCAATTTGCTTGCGGTGCTTGTCCACATTCGACAGGGCGACATGCATCTGTATGTACCCCACATTGATAAGCCCACCAATCAGCAACAAGTGGATCGCGTTATACGCCAACAAAATACGCGTCGATCCATTCAGATTGAGCGCATCACGCATGCCTAATGTCACATCAGCACCGCTCATCGTTGCCGTAAGCACTAGCGCACAGCCAATTAGTGTAGGGATGCTAAACCACACTGAAAACAACAGTGAAGTCATAGTGACAATCATCAACAACGCAACCATAAGCAATGGGCTTTGCCCCCCACCGCTAAACCAAATTGACGCAATCTCAATCACCACTAGTGAAACCCAATACATCAGGCGGCTAGATCGAAAATACCCTTTTCGTAGCAGCATGACAGGCACAGGCCCAATGCTCCACATAAAGCCTAATAACAGGCCTACGAACATTGACGGGAACGTCAACTTAGTAAAGAGTAGATAGACAACTAGGCCAATGAATGAGCCTACATTATTAACTGTGAGGATATACAGCAAACGCGCGCGCCGAATAGTATCGGCAGTAGCGTTTTGGTAGTGATCAAGAGGAAGATCAAAGAGTTTCTTTAAGAGAGTAGAGGTCACTTGCTTATCTTGCGATTGGGATAGTACTTACTACTCTCATGGTAAACATCAACCTTAGCTAGAGGATTTAGACTTCATTGAGACAATTGCCACTGACTAGTCAACATTCAGGACCTAAGGTGTCATGAAACAAACTCTCTAAACTTTTTATATTGATATTGAACGTATATTCAGGCGTGTTTAGCTAAAACCCTCCGTACTGCCGAAATATTTATTGAGGCATTTTGTTAGAGAGAGCCGCTCACGCCTTACGCAATTGGCTGACACGGAAACAAAAGGTGAAATGTTGTCCCTTTCCCGACCTCACTCTTCACAGCTAAGCTGCCGTTATGCGTCTTTACAATTCCAAGCACCGCTGCCAAACCAAGACCTGAACCAGATTCTTTTGTCGTAAAAAACGGATCGAAAATTTGTGCAATCAATGTTGGCGGCATACCAACCCCTGTGTCAGTAACCTCAATGCAGACATATTTGCCAGCAGCAACATCTGTCATCCAAGTAACATTGAGCGCCGCAAGCGCTTCGTCTGTATAGTCCTGCACCATCGTCCGCACGGTAACCAAGCCGCGCTTGCCATCCATGGACTGTGCCGCATTGATGATGACATTCATCAGTACTTGCTGCATTTGTGTCGGATCGGCTTCAATTTTGGGCAAATCCGGCGTTAGGTCTGTAACAAAATCTACCGTTTCTGGAATTGAAGTTTCGATAAGCGCCAAGTTTTCGCGCAACAACTGGTTCAGATTTACCGCAACCACCGTGAATTGCCCTTGACCTGAATACGCCAACATTTGCTGTGTCAAATCAGCCGCGCGACGTGCTGCCAGTAAAATGCGATCTACGTGTTTATGCAGCTTGCTATCTGCCTCTAACTTCCGGTTGAGTAAGGATGCTTGACCTAAGACACCAACCAACAAATTGTTGAAGTCATGCGCAATGCCACCTGCCAAAATGCCAATACTTTCAATTTTTGAAGAGTGTTGCAGCGCTGCATCGGCGCGCTTTTGTTCAGTTACATTACGAATAAACCCAATGTAGAACTGCTCTTCCTCTTCTTCATATTCAGTGAAAGAAATTTCCAAATCCAGTGTTTGACCAGCCTTGGTATACCCTGGCACTTCTATAAGATCCCAGTTCAGTCGCCGCTCGCCTGTTAACTGGTACCGCAAGAACCCCGCTGTATGACGTGAGCGCAACTCAGGCGGCATCAGCACATCAATGCGATCCCCAATCAAATGCTCAGGGATATGCCCAAACATAGGTTGCAGCGCCTGATTTGCAAACTGAATAATCCCATTCCGATTGATGACAATGATTGCGTCTTTCGTTGTTTGCGTAAACCGTCGGTAGCGCGCTTCGCTAGCGGCAATTCGCGCGCCTTGTCGCTCCACTTTATCTAAAGCACTATCCATTTCAAGGTAGCCATAATTGATGAGCCAACCAATTAGCAAAATGTGAATGAGATCATAGGCCAGTAATGCAACCGCTTCACCTTGAAATGGCACGACATTTGTGACACCAAGCTGCGCTGGCGGGACCAAAATCAACACGCCAATCAGTATTGCTGTGCCAATCAACGTTGCAATACTGAATCGTTGATCAAACAAGAGTGAGGTCATTGTGACAATGGTTAGCAAGCCCACCATAAACGCCGGACTGAGGCTCCCGCCAGTGACCCACATGGACGAAACTTCACCCACCACCATGGCAATCCAGTAGGCTGCCCGCGCAGCTTTGAAATTCCCTTTTCTTAGGAACACAAACGGGACAGGCCCAATGCAGACTAGCAGCATCAGCACCATAAAGATGAATAAAAACGGGAACGCCCGAATATTGAAAAGCAGATAGGCTGTAACAATTGGCAACGCCAGCAAGTCCCACATCACGACAATGTAAAGTTGCTTAGCCCTTCGGAGAGTGCGTCGTTTTACACCTGCATAATGCGTAGTGGGTAGCAGAAAATATGATTTTAGGAGAGAGTAAAATGCGTGCATGATAAGAAAATCGGTAGTAGAAGCATACCGTTTTCACTGACGTTGTAATTTTTAGTGAGCAGTGGCTGGACTTAACGCAAAAGCGCTACGCTGTATACAGCGTAGCGCTTTGAGAGTACGTCTTTCAAGAGCAAAAGGTATCTAACTTTAGTTACTCGTATGAGAGAACTTCTCTAATAGTAAGTTGTGCTGCATTACGAGCAGGCACCAAGCTTGCCACAGTTGTCAGAATGCCAACTAGCAAACTCCAAATAAGGAATCCATTTGGAGAGAGCGTAAATTCGGCGGGGCTCTTAAAAATCGCGGTGGTGATTACATTCGAAAGCACGGTACTAATTGGGAAAGACACAAGTGAGGCCAGCACAAAGCTAATGAACCCAATGGTGAGGCCCTCAACCATTACGAGCTTGATCACAATGCTGTTGTAACCGCCAATTGCCCGCAGCACACCAATCTCACGCGTACGCTCCAAGATGTTCATACTTAGCGTCCCAGCGAGACCAATACTGCCGACAACAGCCGTTAGCAGAGCCATGACCAACAACAGCCAAATAATCGTATCCATTTGCTCTGTCATCGTTTCGCGGAATTCACCACCTGGCTGCGCTTCTTTTACGACGAACCCGTTACGCTGAAAGTGCGCATCGATTTGCGAGCTCAGGTCACGATTGAACGCCACTGACTGGTCTGAGGTCGCAATGCGATATGCTGACGCGTGAAACTTCGTGTTCATTTCATTCGAGAGCGTATCGTATGTGGTGTAGCCAAAGACTTCTGGCAATCCAGTGAACTGATAAATCCCAACAATCGTCCAGGTCTTTTCTTTGCCATTGACTTCAATCGTAATTTTGTCGCCCGGCTTCGCATCTGGATTGACGGTCAGATATGCCTCATTTAGCACAACGGCACGCTGGTCACCCGGCTGCACCCAACGGCCAGCAATAAGCACTGGCTCAATAAGCTTGCTGTCTGCTGGAGGCGCAAACATAATGACTTCTTTGGTCGCTTGCTGCCCTTCCACATGAATATCACCAAGGGTAATACTCCACCCTTCAATGTAATCCACACCAGGGATCTGCTTTGCAAAAGCCTCAACTTCATCTGTCCGATAGTTACGATCAAAGTCGAGGTT
>JAHDBS010000215.1 GCA_020630225.1 Anaerolineales bacterium
CCGTGCCAAAAAGGTACCACTAGTCCAATCGCGTCATAATGACGATCCATTTCGACGTAAATTCCCAATCAATCAAATAAACAAATGGTTAGGTCGCTATGCGAAAAAAGTCATTGCGATTTCACATCATCTCGCAGAGTTTGTTGTCACCGTAGAAAAGATTGCAAGTCATAAAGTCACAACCATTCACTATGGACTGAATACCACGCTAGCAGAGCCACAGCTTTCAAAACAGCAATTTGGCCTTGACCCAGAGCGCATTACGATTGGATTTGTAGGTCGATTAATTAGACAAAAAGGCGTCTCAACCTTATTGCAAGCCTTTGCACAACAGCCTAATGCCGACTCACTTCAGTTATTGATTGTTGGCGATGGCGTTCTAGCGGACGAGTTGAAGCAAGAGGCACAAACGCTTGGAATTGAAAAACACGTTATTTGGCTAGGTTGGCAAACTAATGCCGCACGCTTCATGTACTTAATGGATATCGTTATGATCCCATCCTTATGGGAAGGGTTTGGGCTGGTTGCATTAGAAGCTATGGCCGCCCAAAAGCCAATCATTGCTAGTCGTGTTAGTGCCTTGCCTGAAATCATTCGACACAATGAGACCGGACTCTTAGTAGAAGCGGCTGATGCGACAACATTGGCGCAAGCGATAAGTACGCTTATCAGCAAGACAAACATACGCTTAGAGTTTGGGATAAATGGATTCCAACGCCTCCAAAGCGCCTTTTCTATCGAAAAAATGGCGACTGCACACGCTTCTTTATACTCTGAGGTCTTATAAGTATGTGTGGTATTTGTGGCGCTTACTATTTTAATAACGACCAAGTTGAACCAGCTATCTTAGAAAAGATGGTAACCCAAATTGATCATCGCGGGCCAGACGATCATGGCGTTTGGGCACAAGCCAACGTTGGGTTAGCAAACGCCCGGCTGGCAATCATCGATCTAAGTGCAGCTGGACATCAACCGATGGCTGATCTGCGCAAGACGACCTGGATTGCCTACAACGGAGAAGTCTACAACTTCAAAGCGTTACGCCAACTGCTAAATGATGATGCTCAATGGCAGTCTGAAACGGACACAGAAACTCTGATATATGGCTACAAAAAATGGGGTATAGATTTTCTAGCACACCTCAATGGCATGTTTGGGTTAGCCATTTGGGACACGACAAACAAGACCCTGTTACTTGCCCGTGACCGACTTGGGCAGAAACCACTGTACTACTACCAAACCGACGACATATTTGTCTTTGGATCTGAAATAAAGTGTATATTGGCTCATCCGGCAGTTCAGACTGGTATCAACGCCAGTGTACTTCCTAGCTACTTCACATACGGGTATGTGCCAGCGCCAGACACCTTATTTAGCAACATCAAAATGCTTTTACCGGGGCATTTTTTGCAGATTGATGCCAATCACAGTGTCACGATCCAACGCTGGTGGCAGCCACCTTCCAATATGGATCGCACGGCTACTCCAAGCCCCCAAGACTTTGCTGAAAAAGAAGGCGAACTAGAACAACAACTGCGACAAGCCGTTGAATATCGGATGATTAGCGATGTGCCTGTAGGTGCGTTTCTATCCGGAGGCATTGACTCTAGTCTGATTGTGGCGCTCATGCGTGACTATAGCTCAGAGAAGATTAAAACGTTTGCAATTGGCTTCGAAGGCAATCAATCTTTTGATGAAACCCCCTATGCAAATGAAGTCGCAAGCCATTTAGGAACAGAGCACGAAACGTTCATTGTTTCTCCTAATACAATAGATCTCGTTGAAACATTAAACTGGCACTTGGATCAGCCATTTGGCGATTCATCTTGTATTCCAACGTACTTGGTATCTAAGCATACGCGCGAACACGTTACGGTTGCCCTAACAGGCGATGGCGGAGATGAGTTGTTCGCGGGTTATGACCGTTTCAGAGCTGCAAGAATTGCGAAGAAATACCAAGCCTTACCTGAAGTTGGGCATCGTGTTATCCAACGCCTCTTGCGTGGGTTACCGCAAGGTACCGGTTATCGAAATTTTGTGCGTCGCGCAACCGAATTTACAGATACAGCGAGGCTACCGCTTTCTGATCAATACCTCGGCTGGGTCGGCATTCGTTCCCCAGAATTTGCAGCACAGCTTTGCAAGCAAGACGTTGCACGACAAATACGCCAGCAATATTCACAATATTTCCCAGCTAAAACATCTGATCCTATTCCGGCGCTGTTAGATGTCAATCGAATTAGTTATCTACCAGATGACTTGCTAATCAAAACAGACCGGATGAGTATGGCGAACTCTTTAGAGGCACGGTCACCGTTCCTAGATCACAATCTGGTAGAATTTGCGGCGCAATTGCCCATGGCTTATAAGCTCAAGGGGAAACAAAGCAAATATCTATTACGCCAGCTTACAAAGCGTTTTGTACCAGATCACATTGTTGATCGACCAAAACATGGCTTTGGTGTTCCAATTGGACAGTGGTTTCGTAAGGACCTACGGTCATATATGGAAAGTCAGTTGTTTGGCAAAGATGCAAAAAATAAAAATCACTTAGATGCGGAGATTGTGCAAATAACATTTGCAGAGCATCTAAGTGGCAAACGCGACCACGGGCATTTCTTATGGAGCTTATTGAGCTTTGAAACATGGTTGCGCAAATTCAATTATTAGTTCTACTCGGAAAATCTAAATGACTCGCTACTTAGTCACAGGCGGTGCAGGCTTCATTGGCTCTAACATCGTTGATGAATTACTACGACAAGGCAAAACTGTACGCGTTGCAGACAATTTCGCAACAGGCAAACGTGAAAACCTTGCAAGCGCACTTGACAACATTGAGCTACTAGAAGGCGATCTGTCTAATTTAGACTTTGCACGTTACGTAGTCCAAGATGTTGACTACGTAATGCACCAAGCAGCTATACCGAGTGTGCCACGTTCAGTTGCAGACCCATTGAGCAACAATGATGCTGGGGTAAATGCGACCTTGAATCTACTAGTAGCCGCGAAAGACGCTGGTGTAAAACGGATGACATTTGCATCATCTTCATCTGTCTATGGTGAAGCTGTACGAGACGAAGAAACCAACACCATTGTGGCGAAAAAGGAAGATATGCTGCCACAGCCAATGTCACCATATGGGGTTAGCAAGCTAGCTGCTGAGCAATATTGTATGGCGTTCTACCAAGTGTATGGCTTTGAAGCTATTGCATTGCGGTATTTCAATGTCTTCGGTGCTCGCCAAGATCCAAAGTCTGATTATGCCGCAGTGATTCCAAAGTTCATTACCAAAATGCAAGCTGGCGAACAGCCGACTATTTTTGGAGATGGTGAACAAACTCGAGACTTCACCTACATTGCAAACGTCATTGACGCGAACTTGACAGCATTAGAACATCCCAATGCACCAGGCCAAGTATTCAACGCTTCAATGGGAACGCAAACATCATTGAACCAACTGGTTGATATGATCAATGAGATCTTAGGCACAAATATCACCCCAATTTACGCGGATGCTCGCGCTGGTGATATCAAACACTCTTACGCATCTGTTTCTAAGGCTCAAGACTTGATGAGCTTCAAATCAAAAATAGATTTACTTGAAGGGCTAGCCCTGACTGCAAAATACTATCAAGCAGCATAACGCTGTTCTTAATTCATCACAACTTGCGAAGCTAGTTATTTAAGCTTCGCAAGTTGTAATTGTCACCTTCGTGACTACACTTCAACACCACTCCCCCAATTCCATACAAGATCCCATACTTGTCGTTCGGATAATTGCCCGACTTAATGTAGGCGGGCCAACTATTCACGTCTCTAAACTTAGCAGCGGGCTTTCAGCTCGATATAAAACAGCCCTTGTCACAGGCGTTATTAGCCCAAATGAAGGCGACATGAGCTACATTGCAACCGAAGCTGGGGTTACCCCACAAATCATCGCTTCCATGCAACGTGAAATTTCGCCTTGGTCAGATCTGAAGAGTATTTGGCAAACATACCGTTTGTTAAGGCGTTTGAAACCAACGATTGTCCATACGCATACCTTTAAAGCAGGTGCCGTTGGCCGAATTGCTGCAAAATTAGCTGGTGTCCCTATTATTGTTCACACATTCCATGGTCATGTATTCCATGGCTATTGGGGGAATTTCATTTCCAACTTTATAGTGATGGTAGAGCAAAGCCTAGGGAAAATGACAACATCAATTTTGACTGTTAGTCAAAAAGTTTTGGACGATTTATTGCACTACAAAATTGCAAGTCCAAGCAAAATGTCTGTTCTGCCATTAGGTTTAGATTTAGAGAAGTTTCGTGCCGCCCAACACATCAAAGGACGTTTACGAGCTGAGCTAGGAATTGATGAGACCATCCCGCTAATTGGCATAGTCGGGCGTTTAGTTCCAATCAAAAATCATCATCTTTTTCTACAGGCAGCAAAACAAGCAATTGATTTGGGCTACAAGGGGCAATTCTTAGTGATTGGCGGCGGTGAGCTTGAAGAAGATCTCATGGCATTTAGCCAAACCTTAGGTATACGAGACGCTGTCCAGTTTCTCGGCTGGCGTCAAGACTTACCAACAATCTATGCAGACTTAGATGTCTTAGTGCTGTCTTCCAACAATGAAGGGACACCTGTCTCTATTATTGAAGCAATGGCCTCAGGAACACCAGTTGTTGCAACAGACGTCGGTGGTGTGAGCGATCTAGTGAAGCCAAATACTACGGGATATTTAGTTCCTGCTCAAGACGCACCTGCATTAGCACAAAATATGCTAGCAGCATTGGAAGACGGGCATATGTACACCGCTGACGCACAAGAATTTGTGCTTGATCGGCATAATTTACAACGCCTCTTTGATAGCGTGGAAACACTTTACGATCAGCTGATTTTAGATCTTTATGCAAACTGAACTCATTACCCAAACAATCATCACTGCGATTGTAACGAGTTTGGTTTCTTTCTTATTCACACCTTTCTCGATGCTTCTTGCACGACGTTTGCGTGTAATTGACAATCCACAAGCCCACAAATTACATCAACGTAGCACGCCTGTAATGGGCGGCGTTGCAATGTGGCTCGCGTTTGTCATCGGGCTATTGATTTTTGGGCGTGGAGAAGAACCTCTTCAGCTTGCTGCAATCGTTGGCGGCGGAACGCTAATTGCTTGCGTAGGGCTAATTGATGACCGCTATAACCTGAATCCTGCGCTCAAGTTACTTGGTCAAGTGTTTGCCGCTCTCATTCTTGTCTTTGGTAACGTTAGTACCAATCTTTTCCCCGATTTTGCCATCTTAAACAGCATCATCACTGTCATGTGGGTCCTCGCCATTGTGAACGCGTTGAATTTACAAGACAATATCGATGGTCTAGCAGGCGGTATTGCAGCAACAGCAGCGCTTTCGTTCCTTGTACTCGCCATCTTGCACAATCAATTTCTAATTGCAATCCTATCGGCGACATTATTAGGCGCCTGCGCGGGATTCCTAACTTATAACTTCCAACCAGCTGTCACATTTATGGGAGATACTGGCTCCCTTCTGCTTGGCTTTATCCTAGCAATACTTGGATTGAAAATAAGTTTTCCTAGTATCAGTCAAGCGCAAAGTTGGTTAGTGCCAATCTTAGTACTCGGCTTGCCGATCTTTGACACGCTATTGGTCATGATTTCTCGTACACGCCGACAGATACCGATTTGGAGGGGGGGCACAGACCATACATCACATCGTCTCGTTCGATTAGGCTTGAGTCATCGGCGTACTGTATTGACACTTTATTTCGTCTCGCTCAGCCTAGGCGTCTTGGCCATTCTTGTCGCAAACGCAACAACATTGTTAGTCGCATGGTGGACCCTTGGCGTACTTGTGATTGCTGCAATGGGACTAATAATTTTATTGGAGCTTGCGCTAATTAGCACCGAAGGAGACCTAAGCAAGAGCCTCAGGGTGCTTTTCATTCCTGGAAGCGAGGCTAGTGACAGCGTATTAGATGATATTTTGTCGCTGACGAATCAAGTCACTGTTTTGCTAAATTCTGACCTGCAAGAAGCCAATCAAACAATAGCGACATCGCAAGTCAACGATCTTATTGCCACTGCATCATTAGATCCTGCAACAATCTCTGCTGTTATGTCCCTAAGACATGAGCTGCCATCAACAATCAAAGATCGAATCCATTGGGCAAACAAGAATTTAAAGCTTCGTGCCAAATTTGTAGACAGCTCAGAACTTACAAGTCCTAAAGCCCCAGAAGTCTTTATCAGGCAACACGACCTAATTATTCTTTCAGGCGGATACGAAACTAACGTTTTGCCAGTGCTAAATAATATTGACTTAGTCACAGCAATAACCAAAACCAACATGTCGATTGTGGATCTGAATAGCAACAAACAAGATGTTGCATTTCTTCAGACGACTGGACTAGAAGAGCATCTTCTAATCACTAAAACACTTGGCGATACTGATATTGCCAAAACAATCCAAACAGCTTGGATTGCACGGCATAATAAACGACGCAACCATTTGCTAGCTTAAGCATGACAACCAAAGACCAATCAAGTCCCAATCGAGATATCTCGATTGTTATAGTCTTAAGTAGTCTAATTTTTTGCGTCTACTTGTTTACATCATCGCTCACGTTTATTTCAGATGATGAGTTATTCCTCTTTGATACAACAGAAAGTTTCGCCAACAGACAAAGTGCAATTCTCAACTTAACCGCTGATCTACGCTGGCCAACTTATACGGACGTTGAACCTGTACAACCTTTACTAAGCGCACCGCTCTATTGGTTGGCAATGCAATTTCAGCAAGTAGGCAATGCACATACAACGCTTTTCTTCAATATTATTGTGTGTGCGTTGTGGTCTGGGGTTTTATTTCTCCACTTAAGAGCGCTAAACCTAAACGTAAAAACAGCAATTGTCACAACGCTGTTATTTGCCTTTACAACAATTGCATGGCCATATACTAAGAATTTTTTCAGAGAGCCTCTAGCTGGCCTAATGCTCAGCACTACAGCTTACGGATTTCTAAAATTAAGACAAAGTCTTAACAAGACACCTATGCATATTTTGCGTTGGGTAATGTTTGTTGTTACATTCGCTGTACTGGGAATTTTGACAAAAGAAGCTGTAATTATTGGACTTCCAATTGTTGCATTGCAATTCATAGCAACTGATCATCTCCAAGTATCTTCACGGCAAAAACGTATATTACTAATTACAGGCGTGCTGACATTTATATTTGTCGCACTGGTATTGTTTTTTTACCAAAACATCTTGAGTGCAGCACCATCAAGATTTCAGTTCCTCAATAGAATTGGGGCACTTCTTAACAATCGAGAAGGCTTTATTTCAGCCATTTTGGGATTCCTTGTTAGTCCTGGAAAAAGTCTATTTATATTTTCCCCGATCCTCATACTAGGATTATTCACGCCTGTTCTAAAAACTTATAAGCGGTTTACATCCAGTTGGGCACTCTTGCTAATTCCAACTTTCGTTGTAATTTACGCATTAATCCGCGGCGAAGTTTGGTTTGGCGGACTGAATTGGGGACCTAGATACATGGTTCCAGTTACGGGATTGTTAATGATCCCTGCCGCATACTTCTTAGAAAATGCATATACAGAAAGTAGAAGACTAAACATTCTATTTGCCGCTGCTCTTGCTGTATTTGGTCTTGTAATTCAAATAGGTGCCGTTACAGTAAATCCTTTGCAGTATTATCAATGGCTAGATAGTTTCGG
>JAHDBS010000216.1 GCA_020630225.1 Anaerolineales bacterium
GTGGCACTGCCGTCGGTTGTGCCGACTGTGGTGTTGCTGTTGGTACAGGTGTCGTCGTTGGGAACGGCGTGCTAGTTGGAATTGGCGTTGCAGTCTGCGCCGCAGCCCGCGCGGCGACTTCCGCTTCAATTGCCGCCAACACCTGGCCTGAACCAAGACCCGCATCAATAGTTGGGTCAAACTCACCTGCTGTCAGACTGATCAAACGGCTGCGCCCCGTTGTCCGGTCAGCGTCGCTATCAACGGCTGAGTCTAAGCCTGCCTCTTGAATGGTAAATCCATGCCCCGCCGGTGCTACAAATTCAACAATGTAGTCACCTGGTGTGAGGCCACGGAATTCATAGTAGCCTGTCGAGCTCGTCACTGTTGTTTCCAATACGGTGCCGTTTTCATCCAATAAGCGAACGGTTACATTTTCAATGCCCTGTTCACCCTGATCTTGAATGCCGTCAGCATCCGTGTCAAACCAAACGACGTCACCCAGACCGGCTGGTTTGTAGATCCCAAGGTCCCAGCTCAAGTCGCTTTCGTTTTGATCCAAGGTGGTACGAATGGTGCGTCCCGTATTTGGATCTGCATCACTGTCCAGCGCGTCATCTGAGCCCATATCTTGTTGGGTTGGCCCATAGTCGCTTGGCAAGGTATCGAGATCAAAGCCGATGTAGTAAATGCCTGGTACTAAGTTGGTGAACAAGTATTTACCGGTTGCGTCGGTTGTCGTCGTTGAGACAAGTTCATCATCGCCGTCATACAAGTTGACGGTCACGCCTTCTACGCCGGTTTCATCACCGTCTTGGATGCCATCGTAGTCGTTGTCATACCAAACGTAGTCACCAATTTCAGCCAGACCAATCACGTCAATGATCGCCACGTCATGGTCATCTTCGTCACCGTCATTCTTGCTATCTTCGGTCACGCTATCATCGACGAGGTTATCGTCTTCACCATCAGTGTTTTGGTTTTCATCATCTGGTGTGCTGTCAACATCAACTGGCGGCTCATTGTCAGGATCTTCATCGTCATCAGCCGCACTAATTTCAGCGTAGTTCGCCAATTCGCCAGCAGCATCATCAGCCAACGTCATGGTGACTTCAACTGTCACGCTATCGCCAGCAGCCAACGTATCAATCGTGAACGCCCCGCCCTCATCATCAGTGATGCTGACGTCATTACCATCTTCAGTTTCAGTTACGGCGTCTGCATTGAGGCTCTTGAACGTCATTGCAGTAGCAGGATATTCTGCAACCGAAATGCTGTACGCGTCTTTCTGACCTTGGTTAATCACTTCAATCGTGAAGATCACATCACCACCCGGCAGAATAGTTTGATCTGACTTGACCTGCTTGATGAGCGCCAAGTCAAAGACTGCTTGCTTCAGGCTAATGGTTGCTGGGTCATGATCGTCTTCGTCACCGCCGTCTTTGCCATCTTGATTGGTGACATCATCGACTAGATTGTCGTCTTCACCATCGGTGTTTTCATTTTCATTGTCTGGCGTGCTGTCAACGTCAACTGGTGGATCATTGTCAGGATCTTCATCGTCATCAGCCGCGCTAATTTCAGCGAAGTTGGTGATTGAGGTTCCGTCAAAGTCAGCATCAATTGTGAATGTCACTTCAATTGTGACGTCATCGTTCTTAGCTAACGTATCAATTAGCAGCAGCAAGTTGCCGTTGCTGTCTAGCCCACCATCGGTAACTGCTACAGCAGCGCCTGCTTCCGTTTCAGTGACAGCTTCAGCGTTGCTGCTGACATAGGTCAATCCAGCCGGCACGTAGTCAATTACGCTGATGTCATAGGCATCCAATGAGCCTTGGTTTTCAACATTGATGGCGTACACCACGTTGTCGCCCGCTTCAATGGTTCCTGTTGTCACCACAGTTTTGAGCAGCGCAAGATCAAAGACTTGACCAACGGTCAGCAACGCAGGGTCATGATCGTCTTCATCACCGCCGTTCTTGCCGTCTTCATCGACTGAATCGTCAACGTAAGTACCGTCTTCTTCACCGTCAGTATTTTGATTTTCACCATCTGGCGTGCTGTCGACATCCGTTGGCGGCGTGTTGCTGCTGTCATCGTCATCATCGGCAGCGCTAATTTCTGCCCAGTTCATGAGGCTCGTGCCTTGGAAGTCTGGATCAATCGTGAAAGATAGCTCGTATGCTTTGGTTTCACCCGCTGGCAGTTCTGCAATGGTTGCAATGCCAGTTGAGAGGTCAACGCTGACATCATCGCTGGTGCTGCCAAACGCAGTCAGCGTCAGTTCAGCCGGAATGTAGTCCGTCACTTCAACGTTGTAGGCATCCACCGTTCCTTGATTGATAACCATAATGGTGAAGGTCACGGTGTCACCAGGCGCAACCGGCAATTCAGCCGTCATGGTCTTGGTCAGTGCCAAGTCAAAGTTGTAGTAGAACCCAAAGTCAACGGTTAGGTTTTCATTCGAGTCCAGCGTATTTTCATCGTTGTCTGGGTCTTCGCCAGTTGGCTCACCATCGCCAAGCGTAACGGTAGCAGAGACAACTTCTTGACCAATGTTAGTTGGATCAATACCGTTGTCATTGTTGTCAACGTCATCGTCGCTTGCCCCAGTTGATGAGGCATAGCCTGCTAGCGGGCCAGCAGTGCCGTTGTCATCCCATTGGGCGGCTGGAATTGAGACCAAATAGTCGCCAGCATCCAAATTGTCGAACAAATAGAAGCCATTTGAATCGGTTGAATCAATCGCAACAATGTCATTTTCATCAACAACATCGTCAGCATTGAGGTCATCCGGCGTACCATCACCATCGGCGTCTTGCCATAAAAGGACTGTAATGCCTTCAAACACACCTTCACCGTCATCAATGATCTCATTGTTATTGGCGTCTTCCCAGACCTGGTTCCCTAAGCTATAAGTGACCGGCGTCGGAGTTGGCGTTGCGGTTGGCTCCAGGGTCGGGGTTGGTTCTGCGGTTGCAGTCGGTTCTGCCGTTGGAGTCGCTGGCGGCTCAGTGGCTGGCGGCTCTGGCGTTTCCGTCGGTGTTTCGGTCGGCACCGATGTTTCGGTCGGAACTGGTGTTTCTGTCGGCGTTTCAGTTGGAGCCGGTGTTTCTGTCGGTGTCACCGTTGGTGTGGCCGGAGTCGCAGTTGGAGGCGGCTCTGGCGTGTTGGTGGCGGTTGCTGTTGGCAATGGTGTATTCGTCGGAGTCGCGGTTGGTTGCAACAAGCTAATTGCAGCAGGGTCATGATCATCTTCATCCCCGCCGTTCTTGCCGTCTTCGGAAATCACACCATCATCGTTCAAGTCATCGGTTTCGCCCGGTTGGTTGAAGTTTGTAATATCTGGTGTGCTGTCAACATCTGTTGCGGTTGGACCATTGTCTGTTGCAGCGGCATCGCTAATTTCTGCCCAGTTGGTCAGATCAGTGCCACCAAAGTCGCTGTTGATGGTCAAGCCAATATCAAAGCTAACTTGATCATCATTTGCAAGTTGATCAATTGTGAACGTGCCATCGCCATTGTTGGTAAAGCCAACCGTTGCAGTTTTCAATGTAGACAACGTGCCCGTTGCTGAAGAGCCAGTCGCAGAGTATGCCATTCCAGTTGGAATGTAATCGATGATATCGATATCGTATGCCACTTGGTTCGCTTGGTTGTACACCGTGATTTCAAAGACAACGGTGTCTTCCAGCAAGTATGGACCTGCATTTGTCTTGTCAATTTTTGTCAGGGCCAAGTCAAAGCGCGGTGCAAAGAAACCAAAGTCAATGGTCATATTGCCATTTGCATCATTTGGTTCGTCTTGGTCACCACCTGAACCGGGTTCGTCTTCTACTTCAGCACCCGGAGTTAGGTTGATAAGCCCTGAAACGGTTGGTGCACCACTACCGCCAGGTTGTTGACCGTTGTCGTCTTCATCTTCATTGTTGTCCACAAGGTCAGTGTCTGAAGAAGAAATTGGTGCATCCGCTGGCGGATTAGGAATGCGGACATAGTAGTCGCCCGGTTCCAGTTCACCAAAGAAGTAGTCACCATCGGCATCCGTTTGAACGGTGCGCAACAAGTTGTCATCGCTGTCGTACAGCTCTACGCTAACATTGGCAATGCCGTCTTCGTCGCTGTCTTGCGTGCCGTTGTCATTCCAGTCATACCAAACGGTGCTCCCGATTGACATATTGGGGACAACGCCGGCATCCCAAGTGAGATCAATGTCAGCTGCGCCGAGTGTAAAGGTTGCAGTGCGTCCTGTTGTTGGATCTACATCGCTATCGTTTGAATTGTTGCCACCTTGATCTTGAATAGTAAATTCATAGCCAGCAGGCTCTTCAAACACAATGTAGTAATCATCCGCAGCCAATTGATTGTCGTCTGAATCTGTGTTGAAGATGTAGCGTCCTTCTTCATTGGTGGTCGTTGTGTTGACCAGATTGTCATCTGAGTCGTACAAGTGAACTACAACACCTTCCAATGGCTGTTCATCATTGTCTTGGATGCCATCTTTATTCGCATCGATCCAAACATAGTCCCCAACAATTGGAAATACTGGCGTTGGCGTAAAGCCGAGATCAATGGTGTGGTCGTTATCTAGCAAGTCACCGGTTGTCACTTTCGCACCAATTTCACCTTCGAGTGCAACAGGCACATCGGCGTCATTTGCTACAACTAGCGTGACTGCATTGTTGTCGTGCATAGCATTGCCCGCAAATGGCAACGCAGGATAGTGCCCTTCTAGATCTGCCCCACCACCAAATGCAGCAGAGTCCACAACCACGTAATAAGTCGTGTTTGGTCGGACACCATCAGCATAGTCAAAGTAGTATTCGCCGTTTATGTCAGTTGTGGTCGTTGCGACCAAGGTTCCATCCGCAAGATAGAGGTGCATATCAATGCCATCGACAACAGCTTCATCAGGATCTTGAATGCCATCTAGATCTGTATCTATCCAAACGCGGTTCCCGATTTCAAGCGTATTTGGCAATTGACAAGCAATTTCCACATCACCAAGGCCGTTTGCTTTTGCAAAGTTTGGTGAGCCATTGGCCGCATTCACAAACACAGTCATGTTTTGCGCAATGGCACCTGTCGAGTTGTCGTAATAGCGAATACCGTTTGAAAACGCTTGATGCGCATCCATCACGGCGGCCATCGCTTCACCAGACCCAGGCATCAGTGCAAGACCACCAACTAAGGTTTCTTGGTGACTTAAGTAGTCATCGTTATAGAATTCGCCAAGGCCTGGACCTTGATCGTTATTTGCACCCGCAACACGTTCGGCAGGACCGGCCTTAGCATTGTTTTCAAGGATGAAATTTCCATTGCCAGCATTGTAAGCCCGCAAAATATCGCCACCCGTCAGAATGCGGGTCGATGTATCTGTGTCAGTTTCATTGACGTCATGGCGATAGTTGTACCAAGCAAATTGCGAGCCTGAACGGTCCATCAGACCGATGACCATGCTACCGTCAATATCAAATTCAATGTCACCAAAAATTGGGGTTGGGTAACTAAAAGTCGCTTCAATGCTTTGTTCGGCAATGAAATCATCATCAGCTTCCCAAGGGAACCAACCGGTGTAAGGCAAGTTTGCTGCGTGTGTCCAAGGTGACCCTTTCGGATAGGTCAATGGGAATTCCATTGCCAAATCCCAGCTTTGGGTTGACGGAGTAAAGCGATAAACAGACGCGGAGAGGTCTTCAATCACGCCATCATTTTCACCTGTACAAATAGCGCCAACATAAATTTCGCCGTCAAATACTTTGACAGCCCACGGACGTAGTTCCCCGTTATTACAGGTGACTAAGTTGGTTGGAATGGAATATGAAGTCGCTTCGGTTGGAACGCCGCCATCAGATGGAAGCGGAATTGTAATCAGCGTTTTCTCAAACAGGTTGACAAGCCAAAGTGCGCTCGCATCTTCAGCAATATCCATATCACCAATCCCAACTTTCCCGAGTGCATCAAAGGCTTCAAGGTCATATGAAGGTTGGTTTGTTTCGGCTGGCAGCCCGCGGTCAGCGTTCGAAGCAATTGTGCCAATGTTGATTGGTGTGCCATCTGTGTCAGTAAGCGTTGTAATGTCTACAAAGCTACCGGTCGTCCCAGAGGCATCCCATTCATCGACGCCCGTGGCACCAGGCAAGCCATCGGTGTCTGCGGTGTAGTCTGTGACATAAATACCGCCCAGCCCGAGTGGCCCAAGACCCGTGTGACGACGGATAGACGCCGCACTAAACATGCGCTGGTGCACTGGGTCCCAGCTAAGCGCCCAAACAGTACCGGTTTCGCTTGCTTTCCCGAGCATAGCCATATTGGCACCGTCGTAACCGCCTGACAGTTCATATGAGAAGCTGGTCAAGGTTTCGCCATCTGCAGAAGAGCCCCCTGCTAATGGGTCACCATTGACGAAACAAGAGGTAAACACATCCGGGTTGGCTTGACAGAATTGGGAAGGATTTGCAACCCCGAGGTCTACATCACAGGTTGCAGCTGACACGAATTGAACAGTCGTGCCGTTGTTTGCGCCAAACGGCGTTGAAGTTTCATTGAAAGGCGCGTCAGGAATATCGCTAAATTCCACGCGCAGCGGGTAACTACCTGCATCGATGGTGGCAAGATAGTTCCCGTATTTATCTGTTGTGACAGTCTGGGTTGAGTCATCTGCACCAACGATGGTAACAGTAATGCCTTCAACCCCAATCGTGTCAGCTGAGTCTTGCACACCGTTCATGTTGAAATCGCGGAAGACCATCCCACCTAAGTCACCAACATTACAAGCTGGAGACAAGTACCCGGCTGGTGCATCAAACGTAACCGGTGTGGCACTACAAGTCCCGCCATTGAAGCCCGCAGTAAATTCGTAGTCTGTTGCGCCATCTGCTGGCACTTCAAACGCAATTTCTTGCAAGTTTGGCATGTCACGTTGATACGTAGACACTGCATAAGTCATTGCAATCGTTCGCGTATCTACAATTGTGTCTGAGCTATCTAACAAGTTGACAACAATAGATTCGCCATCGGGTTCGTTTTCCCAAGCCACCCGCACACTCACTGTTGCATAGGTGTTGCCTCCGTAGGCATAGTCAGAGGACACTGTCGCTGGTGTTAGCGTAACGGCACAGTCTTGTGCACTTGGTGCATAGTCTGGGGCAGCCAACGTTGTTGTGCGTGGCGCAGCGCCAAACGTGACAGATAAAACAAATACTGTCAGTCCGACTACCTTATGCCAGTGTTGCAATTTCGCAGATGCCGATTTGAAAAGGGACATTGTTGATTTCATCGATGCTTAGACCTTATTTCTGTAGTCGTGCAGCCAAGCTTTACCCGAGCATGACACACGTCTCAATCTCTCAAAACCCAGAGACATAGTCTCCATACTTCCATGTTAGTCACTCACTATGGGACTTAAATTCAGGAAAACTTGAGAACTTGAGCGACCCAGAAGAAAAGTTAAAGTTTTGTTTAGAACACTAACAAAACACTAACTTCTGTTTGCTTCACTACGTTAAACAAACAGAGCGCCCTCTCTGAGAACGCTCCGTTTCATTTATATGTAGCGCATTTAGCGCTGTTACCGCATGAAAGTCAAGCTAACGTCAGTTCAACAGACGCCGCTGATGCACAACAGTTGCACCATTCATGATTACCAGAATTGCAATAATTGCGTACACTACGATTGACCATGGCGTGCCAGTTCCAAATTCACCCGTCGTTGGAATTTGATTTGGAATAAGCTGCGTTG
>JAHDBS010000217.1 GCA_020630225.1 Anaerolineales bacterium
TGGCGCTGCATGACATTGGCAAGCTGACGATCTTTTTTCAGGTGTTAAGCGCTGAACAGAATCAACGACTTCTGAGTGAGGATTTTGAATTTAGTGGACATCTAGGTAAAGGCTCAGATTATATGCATCATTCAATGGCTGGGTTGCAGCTACTGATAGAACGTAAAGAAATCTCATGGCCTGAGGGTTGGAAGCTTCTGCTCATGGAGCAGTCAGCAGCTCATCATGGCCATTGGCAGCACAATACACAGGACTTTCGCGATTTATGGAAAAAATACCCGCACTCTAAGAAGTGGGTAGCATTGCAACTAGAGGCTATCGAGATGTTGCGTAAACATTTTGTAGCTATTCCGGATTTCCAGTTGCCTGCGTATAGCCATTGTTCACGTGCGATTGCAGCGCTTACGGGATTTACTATTTTGTGCGATTGGTTAGGGTCAGATGAAAATTATTTTGATGTTAGCCCAGAAACTTCCTTTGATGACTACAAAGGCATTAGCCTAGCGCGTGCTCAGAAGCGCGTTAGAACTGCGGGCTTTTTACACCCAGTTTTGAGTGCCGCACCAACTAAATTCTCTGAACTATTTGGGTTTGATAACCCACGCCCTTTACAACTTGCAATTGATGCAATTCCCAATGATTTGCTTGCATTACCAACGTTAACCATTATTGAAGCACCAACAGGTGAAGGTAAAACTGAAGCGGCACTTGCGTTGGCGCATCGTATTGGTGCATTACGTGGCAGTGATGAGTTCTATATTGCATTACCAACCTCTGCAACGAGTAATGCAATGTATGCACGTGTTCAAGAACATCTCTTAGCACGGCTGGGCTTAGATGCCGGTCAAGTAAATCTAGTGCACGGACAAAGCTACTTGTACTTAAAAGAGTTGGCAGGAATAACGCCACTTGCGCAACCAGCAGATTCTAAATTGGAGGGCTTCAGTCAAGACTGGTTCACGCCAAAGAAGCAAGCCTTGTTGGCACCATTTGGCGTTGGCACTATTGATCAGGCAGAATTGGCCGCGCTCAACGTTAAGCATAATGCACTACGGCTAATTGGGCTGGCAGGCAAAGTTGTCATCTTAGACGAAGTTCACGCATATGACACATATATGACAACCATTATCAAACATATGTTGGAGTGGCTGGCTTTGTTAGGCACATCAGTTATATTGCTTTCAGCGACATTGCCAAATAAGCGCCGTCAAGAATTAGCGGCAGCTTATGCTAATCGAAAATTGCTAACAAGTGATGAAGATGTTCCATACCCGAATTTACAAATAGTTAGTCAGGATGCTAATTATCAAGCAAAGGGGATTACGGCTAGTAACCCTGAGCGAAGAGTCGTTGTCAAGCATTTAGACATTTCGGCAGACGATCATCACGCCAAAGCGCAATGGCTAGTGTCTCAATTTGAGACAGGTGGATATGTTTGCTGGATTGTAAATACGGTTGATCGGGCGCAGAAACTTTATGAGTCTGTACAAAATTTAGTGCCTGAAGATGTGCCATGCCATTTGCTACATGCACGAATGCCGTTAGAACAGCGGCAACGGGTTGAGCAGCAAATTATGGCGCGTTATGCCAAAGACGGTACGCGCCCTAATGGTGGTAAAGGGATTGTTATTGGAACCCAAATTTTAGAGCAAAGTCTAGATATTGATTTTGACATGATGGCAACCGATCTTGCTCCGATTGATCTCTTGCTACAACGGTTGGGTCGAGTGCATCGACATGACTGGCGTACAAACCGAGGCGCAGACTTTCAAACGCCAAGTTTGTACGTTTGCTGTGCTATTACAGCAGAAGGGTTAGCTGAACTTACTAGCGATGTATTTTATGGTGAGTATATTCTGCAATGCACTTGGCTAACACTTCAAGCTGTGTTTACGAATGGCGCATTGATGCTACCAAGTGCGTACCGACCACTGATTGAGGCAGTGTATGCGGAAGATGGATTGTATATAGAGCAGCTTGCCGCGCAGAAAGCCGACCAAGACAAAGAGCAACGTAAGCTAAAAGACTTTGCAGACAACAGTCTGATGCCAACCCCCGACCCTGATGAGCCATTCGCAGGAGCACAAACGTACACACTGTTAGAAGACGATGACTCAGTAGGATATTGGACGGCGCAAACCCGCTACCAAGAGCGCGAAAGTATTACCGTAATTCCATTGGTGAAAACTGAAAGTAGCGTATTCTCATTGGGAAATGTCCCCTTAGAACTGCCGCTAAATAAAAAAGATACACCTGAACAAGAGCTTGTACTGCTAAAACAAAGCCTGCGTATTTCCAAGCCAGTGCTGGTCACGGCACTTAAGGCCAATGCGGCGCAATTTCCGTGTGCACTATTTACGCAGTCTAAGCACCTAAAGCAGGTCTATCCGTTATGGCTTAATCCTGAGACACATGAGTTAGCTGAAGATATTTGTGAGCAATTGTTTGTGTACCTAGATCCGGTTTTAGGCTTGGTGATTGAGAATAAAAGAGAAGATGGCTAACGCCACCTTCTCTTTTGTGCCCCACTGACGTGGGGAAGCACCAATAGACAGCACGTTTATTGGTTCATCTCCTTTGGCTAACAGGAGATGACCTAATTATAACGCGTAATAAAATTATATATAGCACGTTTATCTTTGACTCTTCAGGATGCGGGTGCTATTATGGCAGTATGACCGAAAAATTTAGTCTATCAAGTTCTCAACTAACAATTCTGCGTTCACTCATTACAGGAGCTCAAACATGTAATCAAATTGCCGGTAATACAGGTTTTTCTCAATATCTCGTCCGCAAAGAGCTTAAGGAACTCTACATACATAACTATGTCTACAAACAAAATAAAAAATGGCATCTTGAGCAGTCGGTACCAGCCTAATCTGTTCAAGAGCCATTTCTACAAGAACAAGGAGTATAGCATTTGAATCCCCCTCCACTCAACTATAACTTGCTAACTGCACCGTGGATTGCTGTCGTTGATCATGATAACCACCTCAAGCATGTCGGCATTGGTGAGGTGCTTACGAATGCCCATCAGTATCAGGCGCTTGCGGACCATTCGCCGATTACAATGGCGAGCACGTACCGATTGTTAGTGGCGATATTGCAAGATATATATCAGCCAGATAACAGCAAGGCGCTAATCCACATTTGGAAGTCGGAAGAATTCGATAGCGAAAAGATTACGGTCTTTTGTGAACGGCACTGGCAACGCTTTTTGTTATTTGATGCGGCAACACCGTTCTATCAAACCTCCGATGTGCCACTAAAGCCAGAAAAAGAACATAAGCAAAAGTCGGCTGGCTATTTGTTTTATGAGCAACCAGCGGGAACAGCCGTTGCTCATTACGTGCATGCATATGATAAAACGCATGCATATTGCCCAAAATGCTGTGCACAGGGGCTTGTTGCTATTCCAGCGTTTGCCTCTTCTGGAGGGGCGGGTATCAAGCCGTCTATTAATGGCGTACCGCCTATTTATGTGCTGCCGAGTGGCGCTAATTTGTTTGAAGCTTTAGCGGGAGGGTTGCTTACGCCAAAATATCAGCCACAGCAGGCATCGCTTGAACAAACTCATGCATGGTGGCACCGTAACTCTAATATTGTTAACAAACAAGAAGTGATAGAGGTTGTTGATTATTTGCAAAGCCTCACGTTTGCAGCACGCCGGGTGCGCTTGTTTCCAACCTATGCCAAAGAAAATTGTACGCGCTGCGGTAACGTAAGTGACTTGCTGGTGCGCACAATGCTTTATGAAATGGGCGAAAGCCGTCCTAAGGATTTCCTCCTATGGGAAGACCCTTTTGCGGCCTATCGATTGCCGCCAAAAGACAAAGACGGTAATGCTTCTGATAAAAAGCCTACACCTATACGGCCTGTGTTAGGGCGTGATACGTGGCGTGAATACGAGGCGTTATTTTTGCCCAAACTTAGTAATGGGCGCTTTATTCCCCCTAATGTATTGTTACAGCGAAATAGGCTAATTAATTACGCAGAAGAAAGAGACATTACGTTACCTGCACCATTAATGGGGCGCATCTCTGTGCAATGTGTTGGACTGCGAACAGATATGAAAGCCAAGATTTTTGAATGGCAGCAAACTGGTTTTCAACTTGCGCCAAGCGTCTTGAACGATGTGCAGAGAAGTGATGCAATTGCTAAAGCGATTGCCTTTGCAGCCTCCTCGGCAGCGGTAATGAGCCGCGTCTGGCAAACACATTTTGACCATAGTAAATCACTGAAAGCCAACATGCTTGCTCACTACTGGCGTGAGGTTGGGGCACAGTTTCATCCTTGGGTTGCAGAGCTTAGTACTAACGTTGATAGTGCTGTTTTGCTTGAACAATGGCTTACGCAAACCCAGAAAACAACAAACAGAATATTTCGCGATTATGCCGAAATGTCTGGGCGTAATGCAGTTGCATTACGCAAACAAGTTGAAGCTGAGGCGCATTGTCAGAACGCGCTTAGAAAAGCACGTGAAAAGTTAGTACCTAGCAAGGAGTCTACCGATGCCAACTAACTCTACAGAAGATAAGCAGGATTTTGCTGCTAAATACACTGCACGTTTGAAAACACTTTCCAAAGCAGACAAGGCTAAGCTAAAACGAAACGTTGGTAAAACACTTGAACAATCCCATAACGTGCAAGCTGTATTTTGGCGGGCTTTGCCATATCAAGAGAGTATGAAACCGTATCAGCAGGAAGACTATTTTCTTGTGGCAACTTTGTACCCTTTAGCAGACAGTGCCCAAACCGGCTCGATTGGAAAAGCGCTTCAGCTTGCCTCCAAAAATAACGAGAACAAAAGCAACGGTTATGACCGTCGTTTTCAAGCGCTGCTCAATGCCAATCGTGATCAGCTGCCATTTCGATTGCGCCAAATTATTTCTCTGCTAAAAGCAGCTGATGTAGGCGTTGATTGGGCACAGCTTATGCGTGATATACGCCATTGGGAAAGCGCCAGTCGCTATATACAGAAGCGCTGGGCAAAAGATTATTACTACACACCAGATTCTAAATAAGGAGACTATCCTCATGCTTATTCAAATTCACATGTTACAAAACTACGCGCCGTCTAACCTCAACCGTGATGATAGCGGCTCACCTAAAAGCACCATCTTTGGCAATGTCCGGCGTGGACGCATCTCAAGTCAAAGCATTAAACGTAGCATTCGTCAGTCAGACACTTTTGAGGCTGAGTTTGCAAGTAGTAATTTGCTTGCGAAGAGGACGCTTCTCTTACCTGATGAAGTACGTCAACGTTTAATAAATGAAGGTGCTACTGAACCGGAAGCAAAATTAGTTGCTGGGCGACTCCAAGAAATTGGGCAGAAAGAGGGTAAATCAAGCAAAGATGAAAAAGAAGCTGAAGATACGCGTCAAAAGACTAAGATGCTAATTTTCCTTGCTGGGCATGAAATTGATGTTGTTACAAAGATATTATGGCAGCTATACCAAGACTTAGGTGAAAAGAAATTCAAAGCACTTAAAGTTAAGGATCTTGAAAAAAGTCTGAAGCACGCAACACCCCGTTCTGTTGATGTTGCAATGTTTGGTCGCATGACAACATCAGTCGCGTTTGAAGATATGCACGCCGCAGTACAAGTTGCTCACGCTTTTTCAACTCACGCTGTTGAAGAAGAATTTGACTATTTCACTGCTGTTGATGACCTGACTCATACGACAGGAGCAGGCATGATTGGGGACATGGAATTCAATAGCTCAACCTATTACAAATATTTCAATATACAGTGGGAAAAGCTGCTTGAAAACCTTGGGGGGGATGTAGAGATTGCTAAGCAAGCCGTTGCTGCGCTAATTGAAGCTGCGTCAACGGCACACCCCAGTGGCAAACAAAATAGTACTGCTGCGCTCAACTTGCCAGATTTCGTACTAGTTGATGTTAAAGCGCGGAATTTGCCAGTTAGTTTAGCAAATGCATTCCAAAAACCACTACGTGCCAACTATGAAGGCTCTCTAATGGACAACTCTGTAAAAGCGCTTTCAGACTACAACACGAAATTGAAAAACACGTTCAATCTTGGTGGGCAACAGGCTTATATTTCTACAATAGACCCCGCTGTTGCCAGTGCGACCGATGCTGGTTCTCTTGGTGATTTAAAACAATGGGTGTTGGCTCAAATTACAGAGGTCGCCAATGGCTAAAGTAATTGTTTTGCGCCTTGAAGGTCCGTTACAGTCTTGGGGCGAGCGTGGGAAGTGGGGTGTGCGTGACACAGCCCCGGCACCAACCAAAAGTGGAGTCGTTGGCCTCATAAGTTGTGCAATGGGGCTTTCTGATGATGCTCCTATTCGAGACTTGTCTGCCCAGTTGGAAATGGCAGTGCGTATAGATAGTCCAGGTGCTGTAATTGAGGATTATCACACCATTGGTGGAGGTTATTCAAAGCCAATGCTATTAAGTGCTGAGCAAAAGCCAAAGAAGACGCCGGGTGGACAACCACATACAGAGCTCTCAAACCGCTTTTATTTAGCAGATGCTGCATTCACTGTTGCTATCTTTATAGAGAGTGAAACGGTAGCAGACCAAATCCGACAGGCGCTTACTGACCCGACGTGGCCGTTGTATTTAGGGCGCAAGTCTTGTCCGCCAGCGTATCCTATATTTTATGACTGGTTTTCGGCTAGCCAAGATCAAGATGTAGTAGAAACCTTGCGTTCAGTTTTACTTTCTACGCCAGTAAGCAGATATCGGGAGAAAACAAGTAAGTCGTTTACTGTAGATGGCTCAATTGCGCTGATCTTGCCAAGTAAATTTGGGAATGGAAATGCAGCAAGAGATGAAATTGTTTCGCGGCGCTATCGCACCTATCGGTCACGATATGTACAGTGGTATTCAGAAGTATTACCAATTGATATTGAGGTTTCGCCATGATTTATCTTTCTCAACTTACCCCACGCGTTGACAAGCAGGTGGTTCGAGAACAGCTGCAAAATCCCTATCAATTACATAAGACCTTAGCGTGTGCTTATGGTGATGCACGGCAAAAAGTCAATTTGTTGTATCGCATTGAAAACATACAATACACACCACGCATTCTTGTTCAAGCAACAGCAATGCCAAATTGGGATGGCATGCGCAGTGATTGTAAAGCTGGATTTGCGCCGAATTCGCCACCAACTAAGTCGTTGGACTTAAAATTTCATCAACATCAGCAGTTCCGTTTCCGATTGATTGCAAATCCAACGAAAAAGGTAGCACGTATTCGTGAAGATGGCTCAAAATGGCATAGCAAACGGATGCCGCTTTACAAGCCAGAACAACAGCATGGCTGGCTAGACCGCAAGGCAAGCCAAAGTGGTTTTGTTCTTAATCGACTGGAGATTACTCAACCTCAAATTCAATGGGGTATGAAGGTTGATAAAGATAATCAGCACCACAATATCAAAATCTATTCCGTCCAGTTTGATGGCCTGCTCACCATTACAGATGCTGACCAATTCCAGCAAGCATGGCAAAAGGGCATTGGTCCAGCCAAAGCTTTTGGCTGCGGCTTGCTATCCATCGGGAGAGCTTAGACAAGTAGGAGTAAGAGTAGAGCGACCGGATCAAGACTGCAAGCCATTGAGATAGAGGTTGGCGAAAGCTCAACCTCTATCTCTATCCTTCCCACGCACCTTAACAACAAAATAAAAGGAGCATTGCCC
>JAHDBS010000218.1 GCA_020630225.1 Anaerolineales bacterium
GGTTGGGTTGTAATTTCGTCACGGAGGCTGTTGGCGATTGCATCAAAGCCTGCGATGAGATCTTCAAGTGGTGCCGCGGTTGCGAGAGAAATCCCGACCCGCGTCTGCTTGGGCAACTCATCTTCAATATGGAGCGCCAAGCTTGCCCCATTGAGCCGCATCTCTGTCCAAAACGGACTAAAGTTAAGAACTTCACAACCAATTTTCTGATAAAACGCGACAGAACGATCCATATCGGTGACATACACGATTGGAACGAGAGACAGTACAGAACCTTTCATCTAATTACCTCCGTTATAGGGTGTTAGGGATCAGCTGTTCACCGTCAGCCAATGCTTAAAAGCCAAGGTGTCGCTTTCCTAACAATTCTACGTACCTACTACTTATGCCAATAGTATAATCCGTGCAAAATTTTATAGCGTTTGGGTTCAGTTCAAATCTTTGCTTTAATAGGCCAAGCTGATACCTACTCGCTGATACCAATACATGTCACTAACAAAAGAAATTCAAAAACGGCGTACCTTCGCGATTATTTCGCATCCGGATGCCGGTAAAACAACGCTCACTGAAAAAATGCTGCTTTACGGGAAGGCCATTCACCTTGCTGGGAGCGTGCGCGCCCGTCGCAATCAACGTTCAACGCGTTCAGACTGGATGAGCATTGAAAAGGAACGTGGGATCTCGATTTCATCGACCGTGATGCAGTTCCCATACAACGGCCACGTAGTCAACTTGCTTGACACCCCCGGTCACGCGGACTTTTCGGAAGATACTTACCGAACCTTGTCTGCAGTCGATAGCGCCGTCATGGTGCTAGATGCCGCGAAAGGGATTGAAGCACAAACCAAGAAGCTGTTTGAAGTTTGCCGCGACCGTGGCATTCCAATCTTCACCTTCATCAACAAAATGGATCGTCCTTCAAAAGATCCTTTGGAACTATTAGACGAGTTGGAAACCGTGCTCCGTATGGAGCCTGTCCCAGTGAACTGGCCAATCGGCAGTGGCGAAAGCTTTATGGGCGTCTACGACTTACAGTCACAAGACGTGCATTTGTTTGACCGTACCTCGCGCAATCAGACCATTGCGCCGGAGTCTATCACGACGATTGATGACAAGCGGATCAAGTATAAGCTGAGCGACTATGAGCAAGAAACGCTCGAAGGTCAGCTGGAACTGATCGAAGGCTTGGGGATGGAATTTGATCCGGCCCAAGTGTTGAACGGCACCCAAACGCCGGTCTTTTTCGGAAGCGCTCTCACCAACTTCGGCGTTGAGCTCTTCATGAACGCCTTTGTTGAAGTCGCCCCACCACCTGCGCCGTATGAAACGGAAACTGGCATGGTGAGCCCAACCGACAGCGAATTCAGTGGCTTTGTCTTCAAAATTCAAGCCAACATGAATCCAAAGCATCGTGACAGCGTGGCTTACTTGCGCATCTGCTCTGGCAAATTTGAGCGTAATATGACCGTGAAGCACCCGCAAAGCGGGAAGCAACTGCGCCTCCCAAGTCCTTATACGTTCTTTGCAGACGAACGCCACGTGGTAGATGACGCCTATCCGGGTGACATTATTGGTCTCCCAAACAAAGACTTTGCCATTGGCGACACGCTGCACAATGGTAAAAACATCGCGTTTGATGCCATCCCTCGCTTTGACCCTGAACACTTTGCAATGCTGCGCAATATGGACATCAGTAAGCAAAAGAACTTCTTGAAAGGCCTGCGTCAGCTCGAACGCGAAGGTGCCATGCAAGTGCTCTATCGCGCTGATACCATCCAACGGACGCCTATTTTGGCCGTGGTTGGTCAGCTACAGTTTGATGTTGTCCAAGCCCGCCTAGAAACGGAATATAACGTCAAAACGCAGCTTGAAGCACAACCTTGGCAATTGTCACGCTGGGTAACAGGCTCTGACGCCGATATTGAAAAGTTACCGTGGGGCTATGGACTTGTCAAAGCAACTGACCGCGATGACAAACTCGTCGCATTATTCCGTTCCAAATACGATCTTGAGCATTGTGTTGAGCGTCATCCTGACGTCACCTTTGAGGTAATTCACTAAATATGAGCACTCGCCGCGACCATGACCCCGAAGCCCGCCGCAATTCCATTTTGGATGCAGCCCGCCAGCTGTATTTCAAAGATGGCATCAAAGGGATTCGCATGGAAGCTGTAGCAAAATCTGCCAAGATTGCGAAAGGGACTGTCTATCTTTACTATCCAAATAAAGAGACGTTGTTGGCCGGCTTATTGCTAGAAGGCATTCAGCTGGCTGAAACGTACATCGAAAAAGGGTATTCCGAAGGTGAGGACATTTTGGCTGAGGAGCGCTTGCGTCGCATGGCTAGGGCTTACCTACAGTTCTATCGTGATCACCCAATGTACTATCGCTTGGTGTCTGCCTATGATCGGGGTGGCCTAGAGAACTCTGTCACCCAAGAAATCAACGATCAAATTTTTGATGCCTCTAGCGCCTCACTGTCTTGGATTACCAAAGCCATGCGTGAAGGCGTTACCAAAGGTGAATTCCACCCTGGACGCGCCCGTGACCGCACTGGCATTGTGTGGGCCTCGATGCATGGGGCAATTGTGCTCTTTAGTCACCCCCTCCGGCGTCAAATTCTTGATACTGATGTTGAAACTGTCTACGACAAGGTCGTAGAAATGATTATTCAAGGCCTGAAAACGGAATCCACCTAAACTATTCCGAAATCTTCGCAATCTTATTGGGCAGCCCACGCCCATTGTTCCACCAGCGGTTAGGGTTATCACTACTTGGGTTATACGCCGCTCGACTTGCCCAATCTTCACGTAGAAAAATAACTGGTTCTTCATAGTGATGGACGTAATGAATGACGTCCATCACTTTTTCAAGCACTACCAAGTCTCTTTCAATTGAAATTTTCAACTCCACCATCGGGTAGGTCTCAGTGTTGCCTGCTACGTAGTCACTCACATGTGTCGTGGTGGTTGAGCCAGCTTCGGGCTGCGCAGTTTCTAACCCTTGCGCAGACACACTCGCATTACGCTGATAACGCCCATAGGCCAATGGATATACAGCCATAATTGCGTCCAAAATCTTGTCAACATCTTCAATTGGCGTTTGGATCTCAAGGGTCCACACGGGCACAAAATGGCCGGACTTTGCTTTGTACGCTTGTAACGTCATGCGCCCTCTTCTTCGTCTACAAGCGCGTTTAGCTCTACATCGGCTAGCACATCCAATCGATTTATGACCTGCAAGACCAATGGCCGATATTGTTTTTGCTCACCTGCTGCCGCTAAAAACTGCCGATATGATTTTTGTGCAGCGGCTAAATACTGCCCAGCTTCCTGACAGATCCCAATCCAGTACAGTCCTGCGATGGCTTCTGCGTCAATTTTCAACGCTCTCCGCGCTGAGGCAATCGCCTGATTGAGATTACCTTCTTGAAATTCCTGAAAATACTCAAACGTTGTCTGCGCATACATCAAGAGAACGTCTGGGTTATCTGGATCAGCCTGCAGCGCATTTGAGGCGCTGGTCAATTCCATTCTCAGCTTACGTTTGTTGCGCCGCTGACGCCGACACTCAACACACCGGAATGGCTTTACCCATAATTCAAACTGTAGGTCTTCATACCAGTATTGCTGTTCATTAGCAGAAAACACAAATGCCTGCTTACACGCAGCACATTCATATTCTTCATCCGTATAAAAGTATCTAGGAGGCGTAATAGACTCAGGATAAACCTGTCGGCGCAGATTGGCGCGCACTGCACCTGGTGGCAGCATAGGTCGGAAATCAAGGTCACATTGCAAAAAGCCATCTCGTTCGACGAGAGGAACAACGCCATAGCGAACCGTGTCGAGCTCACGGCTCTCTTTCCACTTTTGTCGGGCCTTCCCCTTCTTTACGGATTGCTTTTTCTTTGGTGGTCTTTCTTTGAACTTACCTGGGATCTTTCGTCTCATAACAGTATTTAGTCATCTTTTGCGTAAAACTTGTTCTTGGCAAGTGCGGGATATTACGGCACACTTACCGCATGAAACATAAGCCTACAGACTTTGACCATATTGTGATTGGCGCCGGTTCAGCTGGCTGCGTTGTCGCAGCGCGGCTTGCACAGGCCGGCCGCCGCGTTGCCTTAGTCGAAGCGGGCGGAAGTGACCTTGGCAACCCGCTCATTGCTGACATTCGCCAGTGGGAAGCCACGCTTCAGTCTGAAGTGGATTACGACTATTCCATTGTGCCGCAACCCCGCGGGAACAGCAAATTACGCCATCCGCGTGGCAAAGTGTTAGGCGGCAGTAGTTCTATCAACTCTTGCGTCGCATTTACTGCCCCAGATGTTGATATGGATCGCTGGCAGGCAGAAGGCGCGCTTGGCTGGGATGCCGCTAGCGTTGCGCCCTATTTTGAGCACGTCCTAAACACGGTCAAAACGTCAAAGGCTCCGACGAACAATGCCTATTCTGCCGCTGTCATTCAAGCTGCTGAGGAATATGGGCTGCCCTTCATTGACTTAGACCATCCGGACTTTGAACGCGGTGCAGGCTATTTTTCACTCAACGTTGTTGGCAACGAACGTCAAAATGCAGCGGTTTCTTATCTACATCCTTTGTCACAATGGGGCGACAAGCTACAGGTGTTCACAGACACCATCGCCATACGGCTAATTGTTGAAGGTGCCCGCGTCATTGGCGTTGAGACCACTACGGGTTCACTCTTTTCTGAAGGTGACATTGTCGTCAGTACAGGCGCATTTGTCTCACCAAAGCTGCTGCAACTGTCCGGAATTGGTGCTGCGGACCATCTAAGCAGCTTAGATATTCCTGTCACAGCAGACTTACCAGGCGTCGGTGAAAACTTGTTAGATCACCCTGAAGGAGTCGTCAATTTTGCGCTCAAACAACCAATGCCACCGCTGTCGATCCACGGTTGGGCAGTTGGCATCTTTGAAAACATTGATGGACTTGACTACCCTGACCTGATGTTCCACGTCGGCGAAATGCCGTTTGACACGCAAACCACCGCCCATGGTTACCCAGCCATTCCACGCGACCAAGGGGTGACCTTCATTCCCAATGTCACGCGTGCCAAAAGCCAAGGAACCGTGCGCATCACCGCAAACGATCCATTCGCCCGCCCTGACATTGACTTCCGCTACTTCACAGACCCTGAAGGCTATGACGAGCGCATTATGGTCGCTGGCATCAAGTTAGCGCGTGAGCTGGCACAGCAGCCTGCGCTACAGCCGTGGATTTCACACGAACTCACTCCTGGTATCAACATTCAGTCTGACGCTGACATTTCGGCCTATGCCCGCAAAACTGCGAACACGGTTTACCATCCGGCAGGCACCTGCAAAATGGGGCTTGATGACAACGCCGTGGTAACGCCTACCCTCAACGTCTACGGCGTTGAAAACTTGCGTGTCGCCGACGCCTCCGTCTTCCCCAGCATGATTGGCGTCAACCCTAACTTCACCATCATGATGATTGGAGAACGCTGTGCCGATTTCATATTGCAAGACAAATAGGCAACTTCACTTTCTATTCTGGCATTCAATCCTATTGAAACAGGCGCTAAAATATTGCGCATGACCCTCAACACTATCCCTCACGCTATTGAATGGCTGGAACACCGTTCCAAGCCGCTATTTGTCATTGTTGCGCTCGGTCTCTATGCTTGGAGCCTGATCCAGCTAGCGGGTGACGTTCACCCCGTCGCCCAACTTGATGAGTTTCTAGTGCAAGCACTTGCTAATCTCTCCATCCCTTTTGGGGTCATTCTGCTTCAAGAGTTGCTTGAGCTGATTGCCACCATTCCTGACAGCAACTTGCTCTCAGCACGACGGCAATTTGAAATTGTTGTATTAGTGATTGTACGCAGCTTTTTCAAGAAGTTCGCCAAGGTCAGCGGCTATGTTGCGGATGGAGAATTCAGCAGCAGCGTCCAAGAGGCTGTGATCAAAATTGTGGCAATTATTGTGCTGGTCTTTTTGATCTATATGTTCCGCAAAATGGCGAGTAGTGATGCACTTAAGCCTTACAAAGCAGGACAAAAGACCAATGTGTACAAGCAAATGTTAGTACTTGCGCTAACTGTTTTTGTACTGATCAACATGATCTTCATCCAAGGTGCATTTGACGAAATTGAGTTCATCCGTCAGATCTTCACAGGCATCATCATTATCGATGCACTGTTCTTGATCTTAGCAATCATGGGGCACAGTGAATTCTTAGTCCTCACCTTCGAAAGCAGCCTGATTATTGCCCTCATCTTTGCGCGTTTTCCGCTGTTTACCTCAACCAGCCTGGCTTACATTTTGTCGGTCTTAGGGGTCGCGTTTGCCACTGGCACGCTATATCTCATGTACCGCGTGGCGCAAGTTGCACCAGAAGAAGTCGCGGCTCACGATGAAACGCTAGAAGAAATGATGGCGCATTAGGCAATGCCTTAACTACAAAGCGGGTTCCTGTTCATCACCATGGTGTTGAGAAGGAACCCGCTTTGTGAAATGTTACATATCAATTCTAAGAAAAGCGCTTCGCTGACCGGGCCTTTGCTTTTGCCGCTTCCACTTCACGGTTCTTCGGCGGCGCAGTCGTTTTCAACTCTGCCAACAAGGTTTCCACTACAGCCGCAACATCTACAACTGCTTGGTCAAACGCCGCTTGGTTCATCTTAGACGGCGTCCTTGATCCGCTAATTTTGCGTACAAATTGCAAGGCAGCGGCCTGAATTTCAGCATCCGTCGCAGGCGGATCGAAGTTATGCAGCGTGCGAATATTGCGGCACATTAGGCACCCCGCGCGGCTAGTGCTTGGGCGCGCACCGCCTCCATTTGCGCAAAGTGGCTGTCTTCATGACCTAACCCCAACACAAAACATCCAATTGCGTTCAATTTACCACCCGTAAACTTCAAAAAACCTGCCCCCATGCCTTCACGCTGCACATCAAGCTGCGGCGCGTCTGGCCACGTCATGAGATACGCATTGCGCATCCGGCGGCTTTCTTCTAGGCGCTGTACGCACTTCGCGTGCGTGTCTAACTCGCGCCATGGTGTTTCATAGCGTGGACGCTCTGCTAGCGGGTAGCCACGTGCTAAGACCGAGCTAAACGCGGCGGTTTCTTCGCAAGTCGCCGTGACATGCGCAATGAGATGCGCCAGCGACCAACCGATTGCTTCTTCGCCAGCCACCGCTTCTGGGTCGTTGGCATTCGGGTCAACTGGATCGAACACGACATCAGCATCGGTGAGGCCGTCTAGAATGGCAAGCATGCGGTCAATGTGCGCATCGCTAGTTGGTTGTAGATCCGCTTGGCTAACCGTTTCTGCTAGGGCAGCATAAGTTTGTTCTGAATTGTGGACAGCTTGAAAATTGATCATGAGAAAATATTACAGTTTATATGTACTACTCCGTAAACTGAGTTCTGTTACATGCTTCGGTTACCCAAATGTCATTCCCGCGAAGGCGGGAATCCATGTGTTACCACCGTATATGGGTCCCCGCCTTCGCGAGGACGACACTGTAATTACCCGAAACAACTTCGGAGAATTTCGTTTACAAACTAGTACAAAGGCTGACATTTGCGATATGGCTTTGTATTCCATTGATTGTATATC
>JAHDBS010000219.1:0-5978 GCA_020630225.1 Anaerolineales bacterium
TCAACCACCACATCGGCGTTCGTTGCAATTTTTGGTGCGCGTTCAGGGTCCCATTTGAACAGACGAGTCACCACGTTCGACCGCAGATTGACGTTCAGTTCATGGAACGATTCAAAGGCTCGGCGCTTGTAGGCCGTGAGCGGGTCACGCTGGGCAAACGATTCAAGGCCAGCTGAGGTGCGCAATGCTTCAACACTGGTTAGGTGTTCCACCCATAGTTGGTCATTGACTGCGATCATGATGCTGCGGTGATTGCGTAACATCAGGTAGCGGCCAAAGAATTCACGAACGGCGCGGCGGCGTTCGCCACGCAATGCGCCGAATGGGAACTTTTCAATCTCAGTAAAGAGGGCGTCACCAAGTCCTGCTTTCATCGCGGCTTTGTCTTGATCAGCAAGTTCAGAGACCATGACTTTGCCCAAGCGCCGAATTTCTAGCTCACCAAGCTCTTGTTGCTGGAGTTCTTGGACTTCGGTGAGATGCTCCACAATGATTTCGCGTAGAGTATCAGCATCAGGGTCACCCAGCAATTCCGCAGCGTGATAGATGTATGGGAAGCGGCGAACCAAAACTTGCTTCTTTTGGTGATTTTCAAAGCGCGTGGTGCGGCTGTGCGCAATATCCACCCGAATGAGATTTGCCAAGCTTTCACGTGTCAAGCGCGTTGGTTCACGTAAACCAGCATTGAGCGTGGTTTCAATGTCTTTCAGGTCGCGGTCAGTACGCGCCACATGCGCTGCTTCCATCGCATCCACAATTTGGTCAGCGTAGCTTGGCCAGTCGTCAATGTCGACCCAGTCTGGCACTGTCCCCAAGTTGAGCTTGAGGTTGTACCGGCTTTCAATCGCGCTAATTTGCCGCTTGACCATGGCCGTGCGGGTGACGTTGTCAATGTGCGCTCTAAAAGCTTTGAGCAGATTGTCAACGTGCAGTCCTTCTTGCTGCTCTTTTGGAATATCACTACTGATGCTGGTCGCTTCACGCAATACTTTCATCGCGCTTTTGACGTCCATCGGCTGCTGCGATTCACGCGATTCCATTTCGTAAATTTCAAGCGCAAGGTCAGCTTGCGCCTGCTTAGCGCGAATACGCTCTTCAGCACGGTCGGGTAGGTTTTCTAGCGCTTTGGCATTCGCCACAATAATGCGCTGGCGATACGCCGTCGATGAGGCCTTGGCTATGGCCAAAATGCTCTCACGAATGGCAGGTAAGTCGGTGTAAGCTGTTGCCAAGGCTTGCAAGGCAATGTCTTTCTTGGTTTCTGCTTCACTGCGCAGGTCTGCACTCTCACCGTTGATGACATATTCATAGTTAGCGACATGCCAATCACGTTGCTTGTCCCAAGCATGAGCCAAGCTTGGCACGTCATTGCCAATTTTTTGCAGCAACAGTTCAATGCTGAACGGATAGCGGAACGTGCCATCTGCACGGCTTTGGGGGCGGGCATGGGTTTTGTCTAACCAGTCCAACAAGCGCCACCAGCCATCATCATCGCCTTGGCTATTGTCAATGCGTCGACCAACTTCGTAGTCGATCATGTCGCCAAGGTCTTCGTTCAAATCTTCTTTGAGGAAGATGCGGTTGCGTTGTTCGTAGAACTGTTTCCGCTGGGCGTTGATCACGTCATCGTATTCAAGCAGGTGTTTCCGCACGTCAAAGTTGGAGCCTTCCACGCGCGTTTGCGACTGCTCTACCGAGCGATTGACAATGCCATGTTCAATTGGCAATGCTTCATCGATGCGCAAGCGTGCCATCAGACCGCTTACGTTTTCGCCCCCAAAGCGGCGCATCAGGTCATCTTCAAGTGACAAGTAGAACGAGCTAGAGCCAGGGTCACCTTGCCGGGACGCACGCCCCCGTAGCTGATTATCAATACGACGGGCTTCGTGGCGTTCAGAGCCAAGCACATGCAACCCACCAACAGCACGCACAATTTTTGCGCCTTCAATATGGTGCTGGAAGGTTTCAATTTCTTCGGCGAACTCTTCGCGCACCTCTGCAGGCAAATCTTGCTGCAATGCTTCAGTGCGCTGTTCATTGTTCAAGCTATAGGGATCACGCACGCCCGCTTTTAGCAGCGCCCGATTCACACGATTGATGGTTTCTTCTTCGATTTCACCACCCAACTTGATGTCAACCCCACGACCGGCCATGTTGGTCGCAATGGTCACTGCATATGGTTCACCAGCGTGCGCAATAATCTTCGATTCGCGCTCGTGGTTCTTCGCATTCAAAACTTCGTGCTTGATGCCAAGATCCAGCGTTTCTTTGAGCCGGTCACGATACTGCACATCTAAGTCCAGTACGTTCAGCAGGCGATCCAAATTTTCTTCTTGGGTTGGGTTGAGTGACACGCCTAAGTCGCGAGCCATCGGACGCAAATCTGCATCGGACAAGCTTTGGAGTGGGGCGTTGAGATATGCCAACTCAGGGACAGCGCGGCCATCTTCTTCACGATTGTTAGCCTCAAACCATGCATCACGAATGATGAGCGTTTGGCACAAGCGGCGAACGCCCATTGCCCCAAGCCGATGCCCCAACATTTCTGAGGACTCCACTGATGTTGTCCCCAACAAAAGCGGCTGCCCTTTACAGTGACGGTTGAGGGCGTCTTCAATGAGTGCGCGATATTTCGCTTCTTCAGTGCGGAAAACTAAGTCGTCATAGTCTTTCCGGCGGTGCAGCACTGGAATATCCGGACTGTCTTTACGGGCCACATATTCGAACTTATGCCCGTCTTCTTTGAAGGTAACGACCTCAAGCTCTGGATCTTTCTGGGCACGGTAGTCCAAGCGCGTTGGCACTGGCACCACGTCCATGCTGTAGATTTCATCGAACTCTTCTGATTCAGTGACAGCTGTCCCTGACATCCCTGCCAGCTTGTTGTACATCCGGAAGAAGTTCTGAATGGTCACCGTGGCGTAGGTCACGCTTTCGCTTTGGACACGTAAGCCTTCCTTCGCTTCCACCGCTTGGTGCAAGCCGTCTGACCAACGGCGGCCTGGCATCATGCGCCCGGTGGACTGATCCACAATGACGACTTCTTTGTTTTGCACCAAGTAGTCTTTGTTGCGCAGGAAAATATATTCTGCGCGCATCGCTTGCTCAAGGTGACCATAGATGCGCGCTTGCTCGTTCGTCACAACTTCCGGATTTTCAGGATCACGGAGTGGTGTCCCAAGCAGTTCTTCAACGCGATCAAAGCCTTCATCCGTCATTTGGATACTGCGGCTGCGTTCATCAATTTCGTAATGGTCAGTGGTGAGCTTGCGCGCGACTTGTGCGAGTTGCTTGTAAAGCGCAGAGTCTTCGTGGGAAGGCCCAGAAATAATCAGCGGCGTTCGGCTTTCATCAATGAGGACGTTATCGACCTCATCGATGATGGCCATGTTGAGTTCGCCCTGACGGCGGTCTTCCCAACGGCGGGCCATGTTATCGCGCAGATAGTCGAAACCAAATTCACTAGTTGTGCCATAGACAAGATCACAGGCATAGGTTTCTGGTCGTGTCACATAACGCATGTTGTGCTTTTCTTCACGTTCACTGACCACGTCAGGATCATAAATAAAAGCCATGCGGGCGTGGTCAGTAACTGCTGAATTTTGCAGAATCCCGACGCTTAGCCCAAGGTAACGGAAGATCGGTGCCATCCACTTAGCATCACGTCGCGCAAGATAGTCATTCACCGTCACAAGATGAACGCTGCGCCCGGTCATTGCATTGAGGTAGAGCGGCAAGGTCGCAACCAGCGTCTTCCCTTCCCCCGTACGCATTTCTGCAATGCGCCCAGCGTGGAGCACTTGCCCCCCAATGAGTTGGACATCATAGTGCCGCAACCCAATGGTGCGTACAGACGCTTCACGGACGGTCGCAAATGCATCGACCATAATTTCGCTAAGCGCTTGCTCTTCAGCTTTGCGGATTGCATCTTCATCAGTGAGGCCGCTGCTTGCTGTGGCAACTTTTTCACGGAATTGCGCAGTTTTGCCTTGCAATTCAGCATCGCTAAGCGCGCCATACTGCGCTTCTAGCGCCATCACTTGATCGGCAATTTCGCCGTATTTTTGGATATCACGTTCGGTTGGATCACCACCGAACACTTTGAGAATTCGTTTGAACATGGAAATAGTTATCTAGTCAGATGGTTGGGCAGATAGCAAGAGTTTCTCTTACTTGCAAATCTGCAAACCAACAAACCAAGTTTTTTTCGATTATATAGTATTCAGCCTTGAGGAATACTGTAGGGATTGTTTGAATTGAGCCCGTTTGTCCCAATAAAAAAGCGATGCTAACGTTTTGTCAGCATCGCTCTTTAGTTTACGGAAAAAGTGTTAGAAAGATGTGAGATCTATGTAATGGATTATTCACTAAACAGCGCACCAACACTGCGACCTTCGTGTGCGCGGCGAATGACTTCCCCTAACATTGGGGCAATCGAGAGCACAGTCATATTTGGCAAGCGTTTTTCTGGCGGCAATGGAATGGTGTTAGTCGTCAAAATTTCAGTGACATCTGCAGCCCGCAAACGTTCAATTGCTGGGCCAGACAGAACAGGGTGGACAAATGCAATACGCACATCGCGCGCACCGGCTTTGCGGACAACTTTGACAGCTTCGCAAATTGAGCCTGCTGTATCCACTTCATCATCCACAATAATGACATCACGCCCTTTTACATCCCCAATGATGTTCATGGCTTCAGCAGCGCCATTATCAACGCGACGTTTTTCAATAAACGCGAGTGGGGTCTTGAGACCTTCAGCAAAATTACGCCCTTTCTTCGCAAAGCCCAAATCGGCAGAGACCACAACAGGGTCTTTCATCTTTGGTAATTCTTTGGAAAGGTAATCTTTGAGAACATGGAATGCGGTGAGGGAGTCGCCAGGGAAATTGAAGAACCCTTGGATCTGACCGGCGTGCAAGTCCATTGTGATGTAGCGATCTGCACCAGCAATGCCAATCATGTCCGCGACCAGCTTGGCAGTAATTGGGACCCGCGGCTGATCCTTCTTATCAGACCTTGCATAACAAAGGTAAGGCACAACAGAGGTGAGGCGCCCAACAGAGTCAAGTTTTAGTGTCTGCAAAATGATGAGTAATTCCATCAAATTGCGATGCACTGGGGCTGCTGTTGACTGAATAACGTACACATCTTGACCACGTGCACTTTGATGCAACTTACAGAACAAGTTTTCATTAGGGAATTCGATCAGATCCACACCACTGAGGGGGACCCCAAGATATTCGCTAATTTCCTTCGCAAGTTCTGGGTGGCTAGTTCCAGCATAAAGCTGAATTTCACCGTATAAAACGCGTGTAGACACTAAAGATACCTCTTTCTCTCACAATTGTGTATTGCTTCACAATCAGTCTTATTATACTGTGCAATACCTAAACAAGACCATTTTTTATTTTTCGATTTAAATATTTTTGGGGTCTGAAAAGGCTAGATAAGACCAGTTTTTTCTCTAAAAAACAGATTGAATAATTTAAGCTCACGGTGGCATAAGTATTGCTACATAGATGAGTAATGCTCGCTCGGATGCTGACTTTTCGGGTAAATAGGGTTGGACTTTATCCTAGCGAGAATAGAGACGCGGTAGGTTTGGGCACTTACCGCGTTTTGCTTTAATCATTCCTTTGCTGTTAGCTATCAATCGCAGAGTATATCGCTATCGCGAGTGTTGCCATTTTTGTGTTGTTGTAATTCAACGCTAGGTGATATGAAACCGAGCAACTCTAAACACCTCAGTCTTCTCGATTACGAATACGATAGCGATTACGACTACGAGTAACCCAAGGATCTGAGCAAACCATCACTAATTTATTTCTTTTGGCCGATATTGCAATGCTTCCCCAATATGCGCTGCTCTAACTGTTTCGCTTTCTGCTAAATCAGCGATAGTGCGAGCTAGTTTCAAAACGCGATGAAATGCGCGGGCTGATAATTGCATTTGGCGCATCGCTGTTTTCATAAGC
>JAHDBS010000219.1:6078-7609 GCA_020630225.1 Anaerolineales bacterium
TCATAAGCTGCTGGCCGGTGTCGTCTAGCACACAGAAATCTGAGACTTGGGCGGGTCCCATGTCGGCATTGCTGTGTAATTTCAACGTTTGAAAGCGCTCACACTGCCGCTGCCGCGCCGCAATCACACGTCGCCGCACGGTCGCAGACTCTTCGCCTGCTTCGCGCTGCATCAGTTTTTCAAGCTCAACACGCGCAACTTCAACGTGAATATCAATCCGGTCTAGCAGAGGGCCTGATATTTTCTTCTGATAGCGAGTCACTGTCGATTCAGCACAGCTACAAGGTTTGAGTGGATCGGTATAAAAGCCACATGGACACGGATTCATGGCGGCGATCAACATGAAATTTGCAGGGAACGTATGCGCCCCTTGCGCCCGCGAAATGGTGACTGTCTTATCCTCAAGTGGCTGGCGCATAACTTCTAGCACACGACTGTTGAATTCCGGCAGTTCGTCTAAAAACAACACGCCCCGATGCGCCAAAGAAATTTCACCGGGCCGGGGTACATTGCCACCACCGACCAAGCCCGCATGCGAAATAGTGTGATGTGGTGCTCGAAACGGTCGGCGATTGATGACGGGGCTGTCGGGTGCAAGTTTGTCGGCAATGGAGTACACCCGCGTCACATCGATTGCTTCATCAAAGCTTAGCGGCGGCATAATGGATGGCATTGCCCGCGCCATTAGCGTTTTGCCGGCGCCTGGCGGGCCGCTTAGCAACACGTTATGCCCGCCAGCAGCCGCCACTTCCAACGCCCGCTTGATGTGATCTTGACCGCGAATGTCGCGAAAATCTACGGGGAATGTGTCGCTGGCTTGGCCGCCAATTTGTCGAATTGCAGGTTGCGGCTGAATTTCGTCATAGCCTTGTAAATGTAAGATCAGTTGATGAAATGTTTCAACGGGAAAAACATCAACATCTGGCAGTAGCGCTGCTTGGGGCGCATCAATCGCCGGTAAATAGATCGACTTGTATCCCGCGCGTTTTGCCAATGCCACCATCGATAGCGCACCGCGAACATGGCGGAGCGAACCGTCCAAAGAAAGCTCACCAACAACAAGGCAGTCTTTCAATACCTCTGGCGGTAACTGATGCGACGCAATCATCACGCCCAAGGCGATTGGCAGGTCGTATGCTGGCCCTTCTTTCCGGATAGACGCGGGGGCTAGATTGACAACTAACCGATTGCCCGGAAATTTGAACCCCGAATTGCGAATCGCTGAAATCACGCGTTCCCGTGATTCTTGAACAGCGGCATCGGGCAGGCCAACAATGGCGAATTTTGGCATTCCGCGATTGTTGTAATCAACTTCGACTTCGATAGGCACTGCGTCCATTCCGACTACAGCGCATGACATGACATTTGCGAGCATAGAGCGTGATGAGTAATAAGTGATGCGTAAATTTAGAGGCATCAACGCTTACAGACTTGTCAATGCACTGTTATTTACACGCGCCGCAGGGTCACATTTCGCCAGCCAATTGATATAAGTTGGTTAGAGTTTGCGCTACAATCTCGATCTTTATCT
>JAHDBS010000220.1 GCA_020630225.1 Anaerolineales bacterium
TTGAAGGCCAAGGCCTGATTGAATACGCTCTAATTATCGTTCTGGTAGCAATTGTTATTGTCATCATCGTTGCCCTACTGGGGCCAGCCGTGATGGATGCAATTGCCAATTCACCGTTTGCACCGTCTGAGGACTCGAGCCTGCTAGTTAGGCGACTTATCAGTTGAAACAAATCAAACTGTCTCACACGCTTTACATAGGTAGTCGAACTCGCTTCGCTACGGAACCATAACGATATTCACGCGCCTCGCAGCCGACTGCGAGGCGCGTTTGTTTTTCTACAACTTAGCACTTGATTCAGGAGCAGGTTTAGCCCTACTATAAATCTACTACTTTATGCAGGAACATCAGTCGGTATCAACATCTATTTTCCGAAAACTATTCTGGAATACCGTGCGCAGTGTCACCACACCTAGCTGCGCAGGATGTCGAGCGCCGAACACTGCATTTTGCGCAGACTGTCACGCTGCGTTGTCCTATCTAACATTCCCAACTTGTTATCAATGCGGTTTACCGCGAGATCAACGTAACAGTGAGCGCTGCCGCATGTGCGACAAGCACGGCTTTGGTGTTGATCATTTATGGTCAAGCGTTGCCTTTGAAGGTCCCATCAAAGATCTAATTCATGCGTTCAAATACGAAAACCAACGCGCCCTTGCACTTGAACTTACACCGTTGATGTTGCAATTCTGGCCGCAAGAGCTACCGGACGAAGTAGTGCTCGTACCAGTGCCGCTATCATCCCAACGCAAAAAGGAGCGGGGATATAACCAAGCTGAGCTACTTGCAACGCAGCTTAGCGAACATACCCAGCTACCCATTAGTCGCGCACTCAACCGGACGCGCCACACGGCTGCGCAGGCCTACAAATCTGCCGCAGACCGGCGTCAAAATTTACATGCGGCGTTTGAAGCAGCGCCAGCCACTTTTGAAAATAATGTTGTCATCTTAATTGATGATGTCTGCACTACAGGAGCTACATTAGAAGCTTGTGCCAGCGCATGTCGCACTGCTGGCGCAGCCAAAGTTTGGGCAACAACCGTTGCTAGAGCTTTTTGATGAGTTTGTTTCATGCACCCAGGTGCATGTTCAAAGGCTTACACGTGTAAGCCGTCCGAAAGGACATGATCGTATCGGGTACTGGTACCCTCAACACCCATTTAGGAGTTTGTCATGACGTTAGAACTGACAATTAATAGCCGCAATTTACAAGTAACTGAAAAGCTACGTGACTATATAGAAAGCCGGGCACTAAAGCTTGAACGCTATCTCCCTGAGTTAACGCACGCTCAGGTTGATCTACGCGCTCAGGAAACCATGCGTTCCGCTGGAGACCGTCAAGTCGCACAGATTACGTTACCAGTGAAAGGCAGCGTACTCCGCGCAGAAGAACGCTCAGGCGACATTCAAAGCGCATTTGATAAGGCTCTTGACAAAATTCAACGCCAAATTACCCGATTCAAAGGGAAAGGCCGCATGAAACGCCGCAAGGCAGGTCAAGCAACGCTCGCCGATGTATTGCCAATTGATCTCGATATGCCCGAAACTGCACCGCTCATGCCAGCCATTGCTCGGCGCAAAAACTTTCCAGTCACTCCTATGGATGAGTTAGAAGCGCTAGAACAAATGCAACTCACCGGACATGATAATTTCTACATGTTCCTGAACGCAGACACCAATCAGATCAATTTGCTCTATACCCGGAAAGATGGTTCATTTGGTCTCCTTGAGCCAACCATCGATTAGTGTTTAGACCCTAGCGGCAAAGTGTTATTGATAAACCAATAACTAAACTTACCTGCTAGCAATCTCACTAACCCACCTCTAATCGAAATCAACCCTAGTCTTAAAGAGCTGCTATGTTGCAGCTCTTTTTGTTTAAACTTTGTACGAAATCCCAAAAAGGGTTGTCAGTTGAGTGACTTCTGCGCTACAGTAGCGTCAAGTTATTTACGATGAAACAAGTCTTAATCGTCTGCACTGCAAATATTTGCCGGTCTCCAATGGGGGAAGGGCTTATTCGGCAAAAGTTCCAAGATGAAGGTCTCAGCCAATGGCGTGTGGCATCTGCTGGAACACAAGCCAAGCCAGGCATTGCCGCTTCAGAATTTTCAGTGTTAGAAATGCAAGATCGTGGGATTGATATTAGCAACCACTCTGCCCAAGCCACAACGCTAGGATTGCTAAAGACATCTGACCTCATCCTCGTGATGACCCATACCCATCACGCCTTTGTACGGTCTCAAGCCCCGCGCATTGCCCACCGGGTTCGCATGTTTAGCGAGCTCATTGGCTCACCCTATGATGTTGCCGATCCATATCGGATGCCACGCCATGCCTATGCCGCTTGCGCACAAGAGTTAGAGTATTTTGTCGAAAATGGCTGGCAACGCTTAGTTGATTGGACAGTTACACAGGGGACACAACCTGTGGCGCGCGTGTCACCCTCTGCAATTTGGCGAAAAAGCCAGCAACGGCGTAATAACCCTAACGCTTCAAAGTCTTAAACAAAAACGGCGGTCAAGTTGACCGCCGTTTTTTTATTCTGTTTACCAGCCTTCAATAAACTGCCGCCAGTCTTCATTTTCAACCATATACGTCCCAAACCGATAGGTCGCTGACGCACGTGGCTGTGCTGGCTGTTTTCGAAGCTTCATCCGCGTTTCTTTAAGCAACTTACCGCCCTTACGCCGATTACAGCCAGCACAGGCTGTGACGACGTTATCCCACTTATGTAAACCACCCTTGTGGCGCGGGAAAACATGATCAATCGTCATTGGGCCATTGTTCTTGCCACAGTATTGGCAAGTGTAATGATCTCGGCGCAAAATTTCACCCTTCGTGAGTTTCACTTGTGGGCGCGGACGTTTGATCATATTGCTCAGACGAACAATAGACGGACAGGGATAACTGCTAGACGGTGTGCGGATTTCATGCCCGCCATTCAAAATAACTTCAGCTTTCCCTTCGAAAACAAGATTGATGGCGCGGCGCGTACTACAGACACTCAACGGTTCAAAATTCGCGTTGAGTACTAATACCGGTAAGTTCAGCAGGCTTTTTGAGGATGCCATGCTCCGAATTCTAACATGTCTATATTAAGCGCAATTTAGGAAAGTACGTTACTCCCTAAACGGACGCGTGATTCGGTTGTAGTCCGTTACGCCTGGATAGGCAAACAACTCCAACGCAGGCAGGTCACGCTTGAGTAAACCTTCATAGGGCTTTTCACCCGCAACTGGATACCACCCGCCTAATGTAAACGGGATAGGGCCACCAGCCGGAATCCACTCTCCATTGTATTTGCGCCCAAGGTGAAGGTGTGTCCCAGTAGACGATCCCCCTTCACAGGACGGAAACCCCAAGGGCATATCCTCAAATAGCGTTGTGCCTTGCAATGGAATGTTAGCGGTCTTCACATGCAGATAAATAATCACCCACCCTGTCAGTTCATTTCCATCGCCATCGAGGTCAAACACAGCGGTACCAATCTCACGCCGCGCAATTACGCCATCCGCCACAGCAGACACGACTGCATCTGAAGGCACACAACCACCAGAAATTGCCGGCGGCGCAAAGTCAATGGACGCTAGAGGTTGTGACCCACCCCATGCATAGTGCGGGCCACCACTGTATACCCATGTCTGCCCTGGCTCAAATGGCAACTTCAAATCAGGCTGCGTCAGGTTTGCAGGGATATGGTCCACAGCATAGTCAAACGGCTCACCAAACAAGACTTCGTATGTGCGCCCAAAGCCCTGTGGGCTAATCACACGTTGGTACGCTTCGCCTTCATATAGTTGTGAAAACAAGTAGTGCAACGCCACTGTGCCTGCATTTTGCCACGGGTCAATGCGGATAATTTCATCGCCAAGCTGAATTTCAGTCAGCGAACCATCTTTCCAACCGTAATAGCCTGCGTTTAGCTCTTCTGCAATCCAAATAAGCTGCTTTGTCAGTCCCTCACGAAACTCAATTTCTACGCCCATCGGGAATTCTTGCGCGCGTTCATCAGGGGTGCGCTCGCGCAAAACGCCAGTCTGATATTCCAAAAGCGCTAACAACAACCTTGGATTGACGCCCCACTGTAACCCAACGCGCTCAATAATTTCCCAGCTGGGACGCAGCGCGCCATCATTAGACTGCGAATAGGTTTCTAGCCAGCCCCCATAGCGCAGAACTGCTTGACGGACATCAAAGTCCTTTGCGCCGGGACTGTAAACGAGTTCGCTGTTTGGAATAATCTGATAGGACGTGCCCAGAAACGGAATGTAGCGCGCTGGAATTTTGAGTTCCAGCCCAGGTGGCAAGGTTGTTAGCCCTGGAATGAGCAACGGATTGGCGGCAGAAATTTCTTCTGCTGTGGTTGCAAAGCGAATAGCAAGTACATCTAAGGTGTCACCAGTTTGCACAGTATAGGGGAGCAACGTGCCATACTCCCAACGCTCACGCGTAGGCAACGGGGTTGCATTGATATCAACGACAAGTTCCGCGGTTGGCTCAAGTGTCGCATTCGGGTCTGGCGTATCTGTTGGCACTGACACGCGAATCGGATCAGGCTGTGGTGTGGGGGAGCATGCCACTAACAATAAACATAAGCCAATGAAGAGTCTGCGGAAATTAAACATTGCGTCTATTTTATTCCATGTAGAATCACTCTGATGACTGACGCGACCAACGCCTCTCAACCGACGTTCGGATTTTTTCAATGCGGGAATGACACGTGTCAATTTCGCTTCCCGGCCGAAACCGACAATATACGTGCCAAAAATTGCCCAATTTGTGGCACCCGCACAACGCTGACCACCACAGAAACCGTGCGTCACTTGCCAAAATTGCAAACGCAACAGACACTTCCCCTCGTCGGGGTTGTTGATAACGTGCGCAGCTTGCTCAACGTTGGTACAATCTTCCGCTCGTCAGATGGCGTTGGCGTTCAACATTTGTATTTATGCGGGATCACAGCGACGCCAAATAACCCAAAACTGACGAAGTCAGCGCTTGGAACAGAAGCAACCTTAGCATGGAGCCATCATCACAACAGCCTTGCCGTGGCTCGCGACCTGAAAGCACGCGGTTACCAGCTGTGGGCATTGGAAGATGGCGACCGCGCAATTAGCGCTGCATCAATTGCAACAATGCAAATCGAGACCCCAATCGCGCTGATTGTGGGACATGAGCGCTCTGGCGTAGATCCTGAATTACTGGCAATGTGCGATGCGCATATCTTTTTACCGATGAACGGGATTAAGCGCTCTTTGAATGTTGCCACCGCCTACACAACCGTGGCATACCTAGTTTCATTTGCAATGACTGCCCAGCATTGATGCTGATCTATTAGATGAACACACCTAACTTTCACGTCCGAGACATTCCAATTTATGGCGATGCCATTCTGGCACCAATGTCGGGCTATTCGGACTTACCATTCCGCTCTATTACGCGTGAGCTTGGCTCCGCAATGAGCTACACCGAATTTGTACCAGCACCGGGCTTGCTGAAAGAAATCGAAACGCTGTATCGCAAGCTGCTCTACACCGAGTCAGAGCGGCCAATTGTGTTTCAGATTTACGGGGCCAACGTCCAAGAACTGGTGGATGCAGCCCAACGCATTGAACAACTGGGGCCAGACATCATTGACCTCAACATGGGTTGCTGGGCACCCAAGGTCGCTGAAAACGGCTCTGGCGCAGGCTTACTACGTGACCCACAAAAAATTGGGCAGATCTTCCGCGAACTCAACAAAGCGGTCAGCATTCCGGTCACGGGCAAAATACGGCTCGGCTGGGACAATGACTCTCTCAATTATCTGGACGTCTGCAAAATCCTTGAAGATAACGGCGCAGCGCTGATTGCCGTGCACGGCCGCACGAAACATCAGGCCTATCGCGGTAATGCGAATTGGGATGCGATTGCAGAGATCAAACAAGCCGTTAGCGTCCCTGTGATTGGTAACGGTGATGTCAAAACTCCCGGCGATATTCAGCGCATGAAAGCTCACACTGGGGTGGATGGGGTCATGATCGCCCGAGCTGCAATTGGAAACCCTTGGATATTCCAACACAAAGAGCGCGAAGACATTAGCTACGAAGCCCGCGCTGACATGTTGCGCAAACACATGCAACTTTCTATCGATTATTACGGTGCCGACACGGGCTTCCGTTTATTCAAACGCCACGCCGTCAAGTACGTCTATGGCACTCACGGGGCAAGCCGAATGCGCGAAGCATTGTGCGATGTCGAAACACCAGCCGATGTGCATGACCTCATTGCACGTTATCAGGCCAAACAACTTTCGAAGGTGCCCGCATGAGCCGCTTACGATTATTTGCAGCCGTGCAACCCGGCTTTGAAAAAGTTCTAGAAACTGAACTCTGGAAGTTGGGGATCAATCAAAAGGTTGATGTCCAAGCCGGTGGCATTGCCTTTGATGGCATGCTGCGGCATATGTATCGCGCTAACTTATGGAGCCGCGTTGCAAGCCGCATTTTGGTGCGGGCCGAACCCTTCTTTGCCAACACATTCTCGGAACTCGTCAAGCGCGCTAAAGAGATCCCGTGGGAAGACTATCTCATTCTAAATACGCCGGTGGACATCCGCGTAACCTGTCGCAAGTCACGGTTGTATCACTCTGACGCAGTTGCACAACGCGTTGCTACCGCCATTGGCGAACGCATGGGCTTCCCGCCAATGGTCGTCAGCGGCGAAATTGCTGGACCTGTACAACCACAGCAGATTATTGTGCGTTTAGTGCGCGACAAATGCCAGATCAGCATCGACAGCTCAGGAACACACCTGCATAAGCGAGGCTATCGGCAGCGCACAGGCAAAGCGCCGTTACGTGAAACGCTCGCTGCGGGGTTATTGCTAGAAATGGGCTACGACGGCAGCCAAGCCTTTGTGGATCCACTCTGCGGGTCAGGGACATTTCCAATTGAAGCAGCGCTAATTGCCGAAAATCGGGCGCCGGGTCGGCATCGTAAATTCCAGTTTATGCACTGGCCAAGTTTCGACTTCAAAGAATGGCAGTCGCAATTAGACAACGCTGATGCTGAAGCGCGCGAAGCAACCGTCAACATCGCTGGTTTTGATCGTGACAAAGGCACGATTGAAACAGCAACCGCGAATGCAGCAGCCGCTGGAGTCAATGCGAACTTCTCGCAAGCCGCGCTGTCTGCCGTGCTCGTCAAAGACAATGCTGGCGTGTTGCTTAGCAACTTACCATATGGCAAACGGATTGGTGGCAATAGTCCGCGTGACTTGCGTGACCTTTATGCAACGTTTGGGTATGCCCTAGAAACAGAATTTGCTGGTTGGACCTATGGCTTCCTTGCTGGCACTCACGACCTTGCCAACGCCACACGCCAAAAGCTGACGCGCCGCACCGTTGAAAATGGCGGACTGAAGACTATTTTCTGCACAAAGAAATGAAACGCTTACAAGCAGCACTGCTTGGATACTGTCTCATCGTATTACCGCTAGCTTGGCACTTTACGCAATATGAGACGCCACATGGGTTGACGTTTCA